>CAYZDB010000437.1:0-2246 GCA_964476985.1 uncultured Acidobacteriota bacterium
GGGCGCTCGGTCAGCTAACTAAGAGATTCTGCCGGACGGTTAGTCCGGCGTCGAGCGGGGTCGTGCGCCGCGGGAGGCCGCGGCAGCAGGCGGATCTCGCGGCGCCCGCCTCGCGCGCCCTCAGCGGCCCGCCGCCTCGGCCTCGGCGCGGGCCACGCCGCAGGTGGTGGAGGCGATCCCCGGCATGCTCAGCCGCAGCCACTTCCGGATCTTGAAGCCTGGCCCGATCGGCCCCTCGTGGGTCCCCTCGATCGTCTCGTCCGACACGGCCACCTGGTACCCGGACGCGTCGAAGGCGCGGCAGCGCAGCGTGACCCGCGCCAGCGTCAGCGCGGTCGTGTTCTCGTAGGCGACGCTGAGCAGGGTTGCGCCGTCGCCGGCCGTGGACGACTCGAGCACCGTGACCTTCCCCGCCGCGTCGGGCGCGTTGAGGATCGGCGGCGTCGGCGCGGGGGGCGCGGTGACCACCTCGCGCGTCGAGTCGACGGCGATGCACCCGGCCAGCAGCAGGACGGCGAAGAGCGCGAGAGCGAGCCGCATCGGGGCCTCCCGGCGGTCCGCCGGCGACCGGGGGCCCGCCTCACCCCGCGACTTTCCGTCGCCCGCGGCCCGCCGTCAAGGCGCCCTTGACACCCTGCCCTCCTCCCCGCGAACCTGTGCGCTCCCCCCCTTCCGCAGGAGCATTCCCCGTGCGCAAGCCCGTCGCCCTGATCACCGGCGCCGCCGGCGAGATCGGTCACGCCCTGATCGACGACCTGGCCAACGAAGGCCGGGCCTCGATCGTCACCCTCGACACCAAGCCGCTCGGCGACGAGCAGCAGAAGAAGGTCGCCCGCGCCTTCGTCGGCTCGATCCTCGACAAGAACCTGCTCGACCAGATCCTGGCCGAGTTCGAGGTCGACACGATCTTCCACCTCGCGGCGCTGCTCTCCACCCGCAGCGAGCTGGTCCCGGTCACCGCGCACCAGGTGAACGTCGAGGGGACGCTCAACCTGCTGGAGTTCGCGCAGGCCGAGTCGATGAGCCACGGCGCGAAGGTGGTCTTCTTCTACCCCTCCTCGATCGCCGCCTACGGGATGCCCGACCTGGCGACCAAGGCCCGGGCCGGCAAGGTCAAGGAAGAGGACTACAACACGCCGATCACGATGTACGGCTGCAACAAGCTCTACTGCGAGCACCTCGGCCGCTACTACAACCTGCACTACAAGCAGCTCGACGCCGGCCCGCAGTCGCACCGCGTCGACTTCCGCGGGATCCGGTTCCCCGGGCTGATCTCGGCGATCACCGTCCCGTCGGGCGGGACCTCCGACTTCGCCCCCGAGATGATCCACGCCGCGGCACAGGGCAAGCCCTTCGCCTGCTTCGTGCGCGAGGACGCGCGGATCCCGTTCATGGCGATGCCCGACGCGGTCGACGCGATCCTCGGCCTGGTCCGCGCCGACGCCGCGAAGCTGACCAAGACGACCTACAACATCGGCGCCTTCAACCCGTCGGCCGGCGAGGTCGGCGACCTGGTGAAGAAGGCCTTCCCCGGCGCGCAGATCACCTACAGGCCCGACGTCAAGCGCCAGGCGATCGTCGACAGCTGGCCGGCGGACGTGGACGACTCGGCGGCCCGCGCCGACTGGGGATTCGCGCCGAAGTACGACCTGGACCGCGGCTTCGGCGAGTACCTGATCCCGACGATCCGGAAGCGCTACGCCTGACGCGGCGCGCTAGGGGCCGCTCTTCCCGAGGCAGAGCGGCCTCCGGTCGGATTCCTCGTCCTCCTCGAGCAGGCTGCCGATCGTGGTCTGCCGGAACGAGTCCTGCAGCTCGGCGATCACCTCGTCGAGGCGGCGGTGCAGCGCGCAAAGCCGGCCGGCGTGCTCCGGCCGGTCGAGCGGGCAGCGGTCGATCCGCCGCAGCGGGTCGACCGCGTCGACCACCTCGAGCACGGTCACGGCGGACGGCTCGCGGCGGAGCGTGAACCCGCCGCGCAGGCCGCGCTGCGAGGTGACGAGCCCCGCCCGGACCAGCGACTGCATCACCTTGGCCAGGTAGCCCGGCGGGACCTTGGCCTGCCGCGCGATCTCGGCGACCGTCCGCGGCTGGCCGGCGCAGTCGGCCAGGCAGAGCATCGCGCGCAGGGCGTATTCGGCGGTCTGGGACAGCATGGCGGCCTGGACCTCCCGGATCGATCGGCTAATTGAGATCTTGGCATCCCGATGTCGGTTTGACCAGCGGGTCGAAGCCTGCGCCGACTG
>CAYZDB010000438.1:0-2231 GCA_964476985.1 uncultured Acidobacteriota bacterium
GGACCGCGGCGAGCGCCTCCTTCAGGCCCGTCAGCTCCTCCCGCGCGCTGCGCTGCCAGGTGAAGGCGGTGAAGCCGGACCAGGCGGCGAGGACGGCCAGGGCCGCGGCCAGGGCGAAGCGCGGCGGCACGCGCGGCGGCGGCAGCGCGAGCGTCAGGAGGATCAGCGCGCACGGCCACCAGCGGGAGTGGAAGAGCAGCGTCGCGAGGAAGTAGGTCGGGGCCAGGAAGAAGACGGCGGCGAACATCGACGCGGCGAGCAGGAGGGGGGTGTCGACGGCCTGCGCGTAGCGCCCGCGCCGGGTGAGATAGCCGAGCAGGAGCCAGAGCATCACGCAGGCCAGCACGACGAGGTTCGGCCCGAGGTCGCGGGCTCCGAACGCTGCGACGGCCCACTGCGAGGGCGACAGCCGCTCGAGGATCCCGACCCCCCAGTCGGGCGCGACGCGCGACACGGCCTCCGACCGGAAGGCGTGCAGCTGCGGGTACCAGAGGGCCGCGAGCAGGCTGGCGGGCAGGAGCGCGAGGGCTCGGCGCAGCATGGCCGCGGGGGGCGGGCGGCGGACGAGGGTCCAGAGCAGGAACCACCCCAACCCGGCCGCGAGCCAGAGCGCGTGCGCCGAGGAGAGCAGCAGGGCGCCCGCGCCGAGCGCTGCGAGCGTCCGGCGGTCGTCGGGCCGGCCGTCGCCCCGCAGCGTCGCCAGCAGGAAGAAAACGAACGCGGGCCACCCCGAGAGGAAGTTCAGCAGGCCCCAGTTCGCCAGCGGGCTGAAGACGAAGACCGAGGCCAGGGCGGCGGCGGCGGCCGGGCGGGCCCGGACGCGCGCGAGGACGAAGGTGGCGGCGACCCAGGCCGCCAGCACGAGTCCGAACCCGACGTTCCCCGCGGCGACCGGCGGCAGCACGGCCCAGAGCGCGCCGAGCAGCAGGTAGACGCCGTTGTTCGGCCAGAGCCAGCTGATCGCGTAGCGCGGGTCGGGCTGCGCGAGCTGGTCGACGAACAGGCGGACCTGGGCGACGTGCTGCGCGACGTCGGTCGCGGGAACGAAGGGCGTGAAGAAAAACGGGCCGGCGACCGCGGCGAGGCTCCCGAGGAGGGCGGCGGCGAAGAGCATGTCGCTGTCGCGGGGCGATTCGCGGTCGATCATCGATCTACCCGGGCCGGAGGAGTCCGCAGAAGATAGCAGGCCGTGCCGGAGCGCTGTCAACGACGCGGCCGCGCCGTCGTTGACGCTCCGATCGCGCCCGCCTATTCTGCCCGCTCCATGCGCCTCCCGCGGACCGCGCTCGCGTCGATGGCGCTCGCTGCGAGCGTGGCGGCCGCCTTCGGGCTGTCCGCGACGTTCGGCTTCCTCGAGTTCGAGGACTTCGATTTCGTCACCGGGAACCCGCGCGTGACGGCCGGCCTCGGGCTCGACGGGATCCGCTGGGCCTTCACGACGACCCACACGGCGAACTGGTACCCGCTGACCTGGCTCTCGCACATGGCGGACTGGAGCCTGTTCGGTCCGGCGGCCGCGGGACACCACCTCGTCAGCGTCGCGCTGCACGCGCTGGCGGCGGTCCTGCTCTTCCACTGGCTGTCGGGTGCAACCGGCGCGCCCGGACGGAGCCTGTTCGCCGCGCTGGCCTGGGCGCTGCACCCGCAGCGGGTCGAGTCGGTGGCCTGGATCGCCTCGCGCAAGGACGTGCTCAACGGGGTCCTGTTCTTCCTCGCGCTGCTGGCCTGGACGAACTGGGCGCGCACGCGACGGCGGCGCGACTGGACGCTCGCGCTGCTGGCCTTCGGCGCCAGCCTGCTCGCCAAGCCGGCGTCGGTGATGCTCCCGGTCCTGCTGCTCGTGCTCGACGGCTGGCCCTACGGCCGCTGGGGGCGCGAGCCGACGCGCCGGCTGGTGCTCGAGAAGGTGCCGTTCTTCGGGCTCGCCGCACTCTCCGGCCTCGCCACGCTGGCCGCCAACCGGGCCGGCTGGGTGGGCGGGCCGGCGCCGGAACTCTCGCTCGCGGAGCGCCTGGCGACCGCCGCCGTGTCGTGCGCGTCCTACCTGCGCGACGCCGCCTGGCCGCTCGGGCTGGCAGCCGCGTACCCGGTGGACCCCGCGCCGGCGGGCGCGGCGCTGCTGGGCGCGGTCCTCGTGCTCGTCGCGATCTCGGCGGCGGCGCTGGCGCTCCGGCGGCCGGCTCCGTGGCTCGGCGCCGGCTGGCTCTGGTTCCTCGTGGCGCTCGCTCCGG
>CAYZDB010000439.1:0-2223 GCA_964476985.1 uncultured Acidobacteriota bacterium
AACTACGTCGACATCGATTTCCGCGGCAAGAAGGAGATCTTCAACGCCCTGATCGCCGGGGCGTTCAACAACATCGCCTGGACCGCGCCCAGCTTCCTGGGAACGAAGCTGGACGCCGGGATGAACGCCACGCTGGTCGCCTTCGAGCAGGTCGACCGGGTCTACGAGGACGGCGAGGAGATCCCCGCGCAGTCGGTGGCGACGATCCCGCAGTCGCTGCGCTTCACCTTCGGCTACCCGCTGGGCGACTTCGTCAAGATCCGCTCGACGCTGGGGCTGGACTACGTCGAGGTCCGGGACGCCGACGACACCGAGGACTTCGTCCTGCCGCCCGATCACCTGGTCTACGAGGGGAGCCTGTCGATCGGCTTCGACCGCGGCGGCTGGAGCCTCGGCCTGCGCGGCACCTGGGCCCACCGTTCGCAGTGGGCCCCCTGGGGGCCCCAGGGCGACCTGGCGACGCCGGCCGAGGTCGAGGCGACGACCTCCTACGCGACCTGGGAGGCCGCGGTCCAGCGCTCGTTCTTCCTGCCCTACTTCCAGCAGATCGAGCTGGCCGCGACCTGGTACGGCGGCCAGGACCTCGACCGCTTCTCGGACTACGAGTTCGGGCTGTTCGGAGCCAACCGGCTGCCCGGCTTCGGCGGTTCGGGGATCCGCTTCGACCAGGGAGGCGTCTTCGAGGCGACCTACGGCTTCAACATCGCGCAGATCGTGGGGTTCGACGTGTCGGCGGAGTACGGCTGGGTCGACGACCCGCAGGTGGCGCCGGGCTTCTCGGGCCACACCGGGGTCGGGCTGGCCGCGAACTTCGCAGGCCCGTGGGAGACGCTCTGGAGGCTCGACGTCGGCTACTCGCTGGCCAGCGACCTCGAGCCCGCGGAAGGGAAGGTCGACTTCTTCCTCGCGGTGCTCAAGCTGTTCTGAAAAGCGAAGGGGCGCCGCAGGCGGCGCCCCTCGGAAACTCGTCCCGTGCGGGACGGGCTACGCCTTGACGTGGCAGACCTTGCAGTCCTTCTTGACCGGGCCCGACTTCTGGCCGGCGGCCACGGTCTTGTCGTGGCAGCCCCAGCAGCTGTTGTGCACGGCGTCCGACAGCTTCGGCGCCTTGTCCTTGGCGGCCGCCTTGTCGTGGCAGGCTTCGCACTTCTGGGGGGTCTCGCCGTCCTTCGTCGTGTGGTGGCACGCGCTGCACTTGATGCCCTTGTCGGCGTGCGCCTTGTGCGGGAACGTCACCGTGCCCATCTTGGTGTCGAACTTGAGCTCGGCCGGGGCGTCCGCCGCCAACGCGAACAGGCCGCAGATCGCCAGGCCCAGCAGTACCACGATCGCTCTCTTCACCGTCTCGTCCTCCTCGGCGGTCTAGGCCGCGTCGGTTCCATCCCTGGGGCCGGCCGCGGGCCCACGGCGCCGCCGCACGACCGATTCCACGACGAGCGCCGCCCCGATCGCGGCCGCCGTCGCTGCCAGCAAACCCCCGAACCAAAGATACCAAACATCGAAGTAACTTCGAAGCGCCCACGAGGCCTGGCCGGGCACGTAGCAGATCCGGCCGCCCACGGCCGAGGCGGTCGCCCCCTCGTGGCAGGGGCCGCAGGTCTCCGCGATCCGGGCGGCGTTGACCTTCGACCGGGGGTCAGAGGCCGGGTAGACGCCGTGCTGGCCGTGGCAGGACTGGCACTGGGTGACGTAACGGAAGTCGCCCGAGACCAGGAAGCCGTGCGGTCCGGTCGGCCACGGCGTGCCGTCCGGGCGCGGCTTGACCGGGAGCTTCAGCAGCGGGTCGACCAGCCGGGGCGCGTGGCACTGCGAGGCCGCGCAGGAGTGGTCCAGCCCGGTCGGCAGGTAGCGGCCCCGCGCGTCGGTGGCGGGATACCACTGGTGCTCGGTGTGGCAGGTCGCGGCGCACCCCTGGAGGTGTTCGCTCTTCCCCTGGGCCGCGGCGTGGACGTCGCCCTCGAAGGCCTTCGCCTCGTCGGCGTGGCACGACGAACAGGCGACCGTCTTGAGCGGCATCGCGTGCGGCGCGGCCGGGTCGCCGACCAGGTGGCAGCCGGCGCAGCCTAGCGCCTTGTGGACCCCGTCGTGGACCCAGCCGCGCAGGTCGATCGGCTGGGCCTTCCCCTCGGGGTGCAGTCCGTCGTGGCAGCGGCAGCCCGCCGCGGGGTCGAAGGCCGGGGCGGCCGCGGGCTGGGCGGGCTCGTCCGCCGCGAGGGCGGCGCC
>CAYZDB010000440.1:0-2215 GCA_964476985.1 uncultured Acidobacteriota bacterium
CTCGCCGCGCTGATCCACCCTGGCGGCAGCGCCGCGCCCGCCGGGCCGGTCGCCGGCGGCTCGGAGCTGGTCGCGGCGGCGCGCGAGCACCGCGTCGCGGCGCTCTTCGCGCGCGCTCTCGAAGCGCGCGGCGAGCTGGCGGGCCTGGACGACGCGGCGCGCGCGGCGCTGCGGCGCGCGCTGCTCGACCAGCAGCAGGAAAGGGCCCAGCTCGACGCGCTCGGCGCCGCGGCCGCGGCCGCGCTCGATGCGGCCGGGATCCGCTTCGTCGCGCTCAAGGGCGCGGCGCTCGGCGCGGCGTACTACCCCGCCCCCGCGCTGCGGCCGATGACCGACGTCGACCTGCTCGTCGCGCCCGGCGACAAGGACCGCGCGCTGGCGGTGCTGGCCGCGGCCGGTTTCGTTCGCCCTCCGCCCGGCCAGGAGGCCTTCTGGGCCGAGTCGTTCTACAACCTGCCGCTCGACGCGCCGCCCGGCCTGGCCGGCAAGCTCGAGTTGCACTGGTCGATCGCGCAGGAGGGGCGGCACGCTCCCGACGTCGAGGGGATCCTGGCGCGTGCGCGCGCGGTCGAAACCCCGGCCGGCCGGCTGCCGATCCCGGGAGCGGTCGACCTGCTGCTGCACCAGTCGCTCCACCTCTCGTACCACTACTTCGAGCCCAAGCTGGTCTGGCTCCACGACCTGGCCCTGCTGCACCGCGATCCGCCCGACGCCGCGGAGACGCTGGCGCGCGCCGCGGCGTGGGGGGTCCGCCTGCCGCTCGCGCTGGCCGCGGCTCAGGTCGAGCGGGCCTTTCCGGGGACCGTCTCGCCGCCCTACCGGACGCTCGCGGAGCGGAGCCTGCGCGCGCGGACGCTCCTGGCCTGGGCCGGGGCCGGCGCGGACGACCCCCTGGCCCTGCTCGCGCGCTGGGACGACCGGCGCCGGCAGCTGGTCTACGCCGTCGTCACGCTCGACCGCCCGTCGCAGATGGCGCGCGCGCTGGCCTCGTGGGCGCGGCGCGCGGCGCGCCACGGCGACGCCGCCGGGCGCCGGAAGGTCCCGTGCTAGGATGCGCGGTCGGCCCCGTCCGCGGCCTGGGCACGGCGGGCGGGACCCGGTCAGGGACGGTGTCGGTGGTGGTCGACGGGGCCTCCGGGGCGGGCGAGAGGGACGCGCACTCGATGCGGGACGCGCTCTACGGGCGCGTCTTCCCGCCGCTCGCCGCCCTGCTGATCCGCGCCCTGCGCTCGACCTGGACGCTGCGCGTGCACGGCCGCGAGGGGCTCGAGCGCTTCGCCGCCGAGAACCGCCGCTACGTCCACGTCTTCTGGCACGCCCACATCCTGCTCGGGATCTACAGCTACGTCGGGCCCCAGGTCGTGGTGATGATCAGCCGCCACCGCGACGGCGAGCTGATCGCGAAGACGGTCGAGCGCTTCGGCTACCTGGCCGCGCGCGGTTCGACCTCGGAAGGGGGCTCCGCCGCCTTCCGCGAGATGGTCCAGTCGGTGCGCGCGGGGCGCGACATCTGCTTCACCCCGGACGGCCCGCGCGGGCCGGCGCGCAAGGTCCAGCCCGGCACGATCGCCGCCGCGCGGGCGCTGGGGATCCCGATCGTTCCCGTCGTCGGCGAGGCCGACCGGGCCTGGCGCCTGAACTCCTGGGACCGCTTCCTGGTCCCGAAGCCGGGGGCGCGCGTGCTGCTGGCTTGCGGCGAGCCGCTCTTCGTCGAGCGTGGTGACGACCCCGGAGAAGGCGCGGCGCGGCTGGAGCGGGAGATGGAGGCGCTCGCCGCGTTCGCCGCGGCGCACGCGGCCGACCTCTCGGTCGGCAAGCCGGTCGGCCGGCTGGCCGGGGGGCGCGTCGGATGAGCGCCGCCCCGCGCCGCGTGCTGGTCGTGACCGGCGAAGCCTCGGGCGACACCCACGCCGCGGGGCTGGTGCGCGAGGCGCTGCGGCTCGACCCGGCGCTGCAGTTCGCGGGGATGGGTGGGCCGGCCCTGCGCGACCTGGGGGTCCGGATCCTCTACGACGCGGCCGACGTCTCGGTCGTCGGGATCACCGAGGTCCTCGAGCACATCGGCCCGATCTGGCGCCGGCTGCGGGACCTGAAGCAGCGGCTCGCCGCGGAGCGCCCCGACGCGCTGCTGCTGGTCGACTTCCCCGACTTCAACCTGCGCCTGGCGACCGAGGCGCGGAAGCTCGGGATCCCGGTCGTCTACTTCATCAGCCCC
>CAYZDB010000441.1:0-2213 GCA_964476985.1 uncultured Acidobacteriota bacterium
GCCCCCAGGTCGGCCAGCAGCCGCTCGCCCGCCTCGAGCGCGGCCGCGCGCGGCGTCTCGAACCACTCGAACGCCGCCGCGTCGCGCACCCCCAGCGCGTGGAGCAGCAGCAGGCTGCCCGCCAGGTCCTCGCGCCGCACCGCCGGCTCGTCGAAGGCCGGGCGGGTGTCGTGGTCGTGCCGGGTGAACAGGCGCAGGCAGCGCCCCGGGGCGGTCCGGCCGGCGCGACCGGCGCGCTGCGCCGCCGAGGCGCGGCTGATCGGCCGGGTCGCGAGCGTCGGCAGCCCTGACCAGGGGGAGTGGCCGGCGACGCGCGCCAGCCCCGAGTCGATCACCACCGTCACCCCGTCGATCGTGACCGAGGTCTCGGCGACGTTGGTCGAGAGGATCAGCTTGCGGCGCGGCGCGGGGCGCACCGCGCGGTCCTGCTCGGCCGACGGCAGGTCGCCGTGCAGCGGCACGATCTCCAGGTCGTGGGCCGCGGCCAGTCCGGTGCAGGCCTCGCGCGCCCGTCGGATCTCCGCCGCGCCGGGCAGGAAGACCAGGATGTCGCCGCGGCCTTCGCCGGCGCCGCGGCCGTCCCCGGCGCGACCGGCGCCGCCGTCTTCCGGCCCGCCTTCGCCCTCCAGCGCGGCCCGCACCGCGGAGGCGACCTGCTGCTCGAGCGGGCGCGGGTCGGGTCGCGACAGGTGCTCGACCGCCACCGGGAAGGGGCGCCCCGCGACGCGGTGCACCGGCGCGTCCAGGAAGGCGGCCACCGGCTCGGCCGCCAGCGTTGCGCTCATCGCGACCAGGCGCAGGTCGGGGCGCGCCCCGCGCTGCAGCCGCCGCAGCAGCGCCAGCGCCAGGTCGGCGTCGAGCGTCCGCTCGTGGAACTCGTCCAGCACGACGGCCGCCACGCCGTCCAGCGCCGGATCGGTCGCGAGGCGGCGCAGCAGGACACCCTCGGTGAGGTAGACCAGGCGCGTGGCGGGCCCCGCGGCCTCCTCGAATCGGATCCGGTAGCCGACGCGCTCTCCCAGGCGCTCGCCGCGCTCCTCCGCGACGCGGCGGGCGGCCAGCCGCACCGCCAGCCGGCGCGGCGCGGTGACCAGCACCTCGCGCCCGGCGGCAAAGGACGCGTCGAGCAGGGCGGGGGGAACGCGGGTCGTCTTCCCCGCGCCCGGCTCCGCGACCAGGACGAGAGACGCATGCCGCTCCAGCGCCCCGACCAGGCCGGGAAGCTCGGGGTCGATCGGGAGCGGCGTCAAGGGCGCGGCGGGGGGCCTACGCGCCCGCGGCCGGCGGCGTGAAGACGCGCGTCGCCAGCTCGCGGTCGATCATGAAGAGGCCGGCGCCGTCCTTGCCGGCCAGCTTCAGCTTCTGGACCACGTCCTCGGCGGTCTTCTCCTCCTCGATCTGCTCGGAGATGAACCACTGGAGGAAGTTGTGCGTGCCGTGGTCGCGGTGCTTCACCGCCAGGTCGGCGATCTTGTGGATCCGCGCGCTGATCAGGCGCTCGTGGGCCAGCGCGGCCTCGAAGGCGGCCAGGGGCGACTTCCACTGCGACGGCGGCGCGGCGACCGCGCCCAGCGCGACTCGCCCGCCGCGGTCGACGATGTACTCGAAGTACTTGCTGACGTGGACAAGTTCCTCCTGCGTCTGGATCCGCATCCAGTTCGCGGCGCCGGGGATCCCGGTGGCCTCGAAGTAGGCGGCCATCGCGTAGTACAGGTAGGAGGAGAAGAGTTCGGCGTTGATCTGGTCGTTCAGGGCCTTCTCGATGTCGGCGTGAAGCATCGCGGTCACTCCTCGACGGTCCCGGGCGGGACGGAGAGGAGAGGATAGCCGACGCGGGAGGCCCCGTCGCGGGTCCCCGGCGGCGGGGACGCCGACCCCGCGGGCTGGCTGGGGAGCAGGGATTCGAACCCCGATTCGCGGATCCAAAGTCCGCTGTCCTGCCGTTGGACGACTCCCCAGAATCAATAACTTAGTTCCGTCCGCCGTCCCTATCGTCCCAATGTTTGCCAGTAGACCCCGGCGCGCGCTTCGCTGCCTTCCCAGGGGTCCGGGTGGGTTTCTCCTGGGGGGCGCCCAGCAGGGCTAGGGACGCCCGTTCGGTCGGGGCCGCGGCGCCGTGATGGTAGCCCATCGTGGGAACCAGGTCCGCGTGCCCCGCCCAGGCCTGGACGGTGACCGGGGCTTCCCCGCCGTCCAGCAGCCTGGTCACCCAG
>CAYZDB010000442.1:0-2211 GCA_964476985.1 uncultured Acidobacteriota bacterium
CCGGCATGGCCGCCGCCGACGACGATGACGTCGAACTGCTGCGGGAAGTCCATGCCTGCCATGGTAAGCGTGATCCAGTTGGAAGTGGGCAGCGGCGGCCTTCGGCAAGGACGTGTGGCGCCCGAAGTCGGGATGCGAGCCGACGAGGATCGGCAGCCAGGCCCTCCTCGCGGGAGCGCGGATTATAGACCCGGCCGGTGCGGAACTGAAGGCCGGGCGGTGCCGGATGTTTCACGTGGAACGTCGACTCAGTCTCAGGATGCCGGGGCGGGACAGCGGCGGGCCTTTGCCCTACGATGGGCGCATGCACGACGCCGCCGACCAGCTCCTCGCCGCTTACCCCTCCCTCCGAAGCATCCCGCAAGAGCGCTTCGCCGAGACCGCGGCGCGCCTGCGGGTGATCAGCGTCGAACCCGGCACCGAGTTGTTCGCCGAGGGGCACGCCTGCCAGGGCTTCCCCTGCGTGATCGCGGGCCAGGTGCGCGTCGCACGCGGCTCCGCCGACGGCCGCGAGCTCGAGCTCTACAGGGTCGGCCCCGGGGAGGTGTGCGTGGTGTCCGCCGGGTGCCTGTTCGGCGGCACGCCGATGACCGCGCACGGGCACGCCGTGACGCGGACCCGGCTCGCCCTCGTCGATCGCGACACGCTGCTCGAATGGACCGACGCCCGGTCGTGGCGCGTTTTCCTGCTCGGCCTGATGGCCGAGCGAATGGCCGAACTGACGGCCCTGGTCGAGGCGGTCGCGTTCCAGCGCCTGGACCAGCGCCTGGCCCGTAGCCTGCTCGGTCATGGGCCGACGCTGCAGACGACCCACCAGAGGCTGGCCGACGAGCTCGGCACCGCCCGCGAGATCGTCTCCAGGCTCCTGGGCCGATTCGAAGCGCAAGGGCTGGTACGGCTCGGACGGGAGAGGATCGAGCTCGTCGATCTGACCGGCTTGCGGCAGCTGGCCGGCGGTCTGTAACCGCAGTCACAGACCGCACCCGGGCGGCCGCGTTCGAATGTGACGCACGCACCCATTCGGGCAGGCATGCCCAGTCAACCGGAGAGTGAGGATGAAAGTGAACGTCGGAGGCCCGGACCGCGCCGTGCGGATCATCGTCGGCCTGGTGCTGATCGGGCTGACCCTGAACCACACGATCGGCGTCTGGGGGTGGATCGGGATCGTGCCGCTGGCGACGGGGCTGTTCAAGACCTGCCCGCTCTATTCGATCTTCGGGTTCAGTACCTGCCCGATGGACAAGAAGACCACCTGAGCGCCGTCGCTGCGAGAGCGCGACGACGGCGGCGGCGCCGGATGCGGGCGCGGGGCCCGGATCCTGCTGCGAGAAGCTCGATCGCCGGCACCCGGAGTCCGTGACTGCGGCCAACGCCTGCCGGTCGACGAACAGCACGCGGTGGGCCTGACCGCGGGGCGCGGGCTTTGGACGACGGCATTGAGGTGCCGCGTCTGGATCCGGCGCCCGCCGGCCCAGCCCGAGCGCGAATGTTCCACGTGAAACGCGAGCGCGCGCGATGTGCGTCGCGCCGGATCAGCCCGACGCGTCGAGCGCCTCCCGGACCCGCTCTGCGATCGCCAGGCAGCCGGTCAGGCCCGGGGACTCGATCCCGAACAGGTTCACCAGCCCTGCGGCGCCGTGGACGTCTGCGCCGTCGATACGGAAATCGGCGGCCGGCGCGTCCGGGCCTACCAGCTTCGGGCGCATCCCGGCGTAGGCCGGCTGCAAGGCGCCGTCGGGCAGGTCCGGCCAGTAGGTACGGATCTCGGCATAGAAGCTGTCACCCCGCCGCGGATCGACGTCGTAGCCGATCTCCGACACCCACTCGACGTCGGGCCCGAATCGACCCTGCCCCGCGAGGTCGAGCGTCAGGTGCACGCCGAGTCCCGCCTCGTTCGGAATCGGGTAGACCAGTCGCGAGAACGGGCAACGGCCCGCCAGCGAGAAGTAGTTGCCCTTGGCCAGGTGCAGCGGCGGCACGCTGCCCGGCGCGAGGCCCTCGATCCGGTCGGCGACCCGCTGCGCGCCCAGCCCCGTCGCGTTGACGAGCTCGTGGCAGCGAAGCCGTGTCGGCCCGGCGTCGCTCGAGACCTCCAGTTCGAACCCGTCGCTTCGAACCGCGGCGCGCGTGAGCTCGCTGAGCAGCGCAAGCATCGCCCCGTGGTCCTCGGCGTCGCCGAGCAGCGCGAGCATCAGCCCGTGGCTGTCGACG
>CAYZDB010000443.1:0-2194 GCA_964476985.1 uncultured Acidobacteriota bacterium
CGCGTCCCGCGCCCGCGCCGTCGACGCGTCCCGCGCCCGCACCAGCGCCGTCGACGCGTCCCGCCCCCGGGCCGGCGCCGTCGACCCGGCCCTCGACCGCGACACCGGTGCCGCGCCCGCAGCCGCGCCCGACCGCCCCGACACTGCGCGGCCCGAGTTCGACGTCCGGCTACTCGAACGCCCGCGCCAAGTCCGCCGCGCGGCCCACGACGAAGCCTTCTTCGCGCCCCGCGGCGCGCCCGGCGCCGCGCCCCTCGCCCAAACGGTGACCCGATGAGCGGCGAAACGACCCAGCTTCCCGCCGGCCGCGAGCCGGTGCTCCGCGTCATGCCGGCCCCGGCCGACGTCAACATCAACGGCGACGTCTTCGGCGGCTGGATCATGTCGCACGCCGACATCGCGGGGGCGGTCGTGGCGACCCGCCGGGCCCGCGGCCGGATCGCGACGGTCGCGGTCAAGGAGTTCGTCTTCGCCGAGCCGGTGCTGGTCGGCGACCTGCTCTCGTTCTACGTCGACCTGGTGCGGGTGGGGCGGACCTCGATCACGGTCACGGTCGAGGTCTACGCCCAGCGCCGCCCCGGGCTGACCGACGTGGTCAAGGTGACCCAGGCGACCTTCACCTACGTCGCGATCGACGAGCGCGGCCGGCCGCGGCCGGTACCGCCGGAGCGCTAGGGGGCCCGGGCGGCGCCCGCCGCCCGCGCCGAGACCTCCGCGCCGGGCGCGCGGTGCGGCCCGCGCGCGGCGCGCCGTCCGGCTTCTTTCGCCTCCGTTCGCCACGCGGCTCCCTTTCCCCGTTGCCGGAGCGCCGCTATCGTCGTAACTCCACGGGCGTCGGCCGGCGCGCTCCGCTCCGGGCGATGCCCCCGTGCCGTGGTCGGACCTGGAATCGGAGGGAGAGCCCCGATGCGCCCGTGTCACCTTGCTGCGCCGATCCTCGCCGCGCTCGCCGCGGCGTCCGTATCCCTCGCCGCCGACGTCACTGCGCCCGCCCCGGTCACCGGGCTGCAGGCCCAGCGCGCGGCGTCCGACGTCGTGCTCGCCTGGCCGGCGGTCACGACCGACGCGGCGGGGAACGCCGAGACGGTCGCGTCCTACCGCGTCTACCGCGGCCTGGCGCCCGACTTCGTCCCCGATCGCGCGGGCGGGAGCAACCGGATCGGCAGCAGCGCGACGGCCGGCTTCACCGACAGCGGCGCCGGCGCGGGCGCGCCGAGCTACTACTACCTCGTCACCGCGGTCGACGGTGCGGGCAACGAGTCGGGCTCGAAGGCCTCTGCGGTCACGACGCCGCCGACCCTCTCCGGCTTCTGGACCGACACCAGCATCGAGCTCAGCTGGACCGGCGCGGCCCCGCCGGAGGCGGTCTCGCGCTACCGCGTCTACTACGGCACCGCCTCGCGCCGCTACGATTTCGTCAAGGACGTCGGCACCGCCACCGCGACCTCGATGACCGGGCTCGACCTGTGGGTCAACTGGTACTTCTCGGTCGTGGCCGTCGACGCCGCGGGGAACGAGTCGGCCTTCTCGAACGAGCACGCCGACGCCGTCGCCGGCCGCGTGCGCGTGCGCTCGCACAACGACGACTACCTCTGCTGGGGCGCGGCCAAGTGTCCCCCGCGGCCGGGCGGCGTCCAGCGCGCCGACGGCTGGCAGCTGATGATGCCGGCCACCTTCCCGGCCGGGGACTGGACCCGCGTGCGGGTGATCTGGACGATCGACTCGCGGCTTTGCAAGGTCGGGCAGAACGGGACGACCGACAAGTGCGGCGGCTCCAACCCCGGCGGCTACAACCCCTGCGGCGATCCCTGGGACCGGACCGCGCACCTGTTCATGGTGCTCAACGAGGCCTGCCTGGCCAACGGCCAGAGCTGCGTCAACAACGACAACCTGGAGCTGGTCCGCGCGATCACGCCCTTCGGCACCGACGCACCGGCCCCGCTGGGCGACGGCGTCGTCCCCCCCCGCGTCCTGACCTTCGACGTCACTCCGTACGCGCCGCTGATGGCCGGCACGACGCGCTACATCGGCGCCGAGATCGGGCACTACGTCCAGGCCGGCTGGCACGTCACGGTCGACTTCGAGTTCAGCAAGCGGCCCGACGAGGTCTCGCCCGACCTGCCCGCCGACGGGATCCAGGTCGTCGGCTTCGGTGGCGCACCGCTGCCGGCGCGCAGCGTCTCGGTCCCGGCCG
>CAYZDB010000444.1:0-2193 GCA_964476985.1 uncultured Acidobacteriota bacterium
AGGCGCGGCGCTCGTAAGCCTCCTCCTCGCGCTCGGCCGGGACGGCCCACAGCACCTGCGCCAGCAGCGCCTCGTAGGCCTGGGAGTCGGTCGAGCGCAGCCGCGCCAGCGCCTCCCACAGCGCGGCCGCGGCCTCTTCCGGCACGTCGTCGCGGGCCTCGAGGAAGTAGGTCCCGTCGAGCGTCGGAACGGGCCGGTCCGGCGGCCAGAAGGCGGGTTCGCTCGACTCGTCGAGCTTGTAGACCTGGAACACCCGGCCCAGCGCCAGCAGCACGGCCGCTTCGTCCCCTTCGGTGATCCAGCGGGCGACCCGGTCCGGGCTGGCGGTTGCGATCGCGCCGATCCAGCGGGCGAAGCGCGCGGGGTCGAAGGCGTCGCGATCCCAGGCCCCCAGGTCGAAAAGGAACTCCAGCTGGGGGACGCTGGCGTGCTCGAGCAGGACCAGGGCGTCGTTGATCCCCGCCTCGGCCAGCGTCAGGAAGAGGTCCTGGGCGGGAAGCGCCCGGACCAGTTCGCGCGGGTCGCGGGCCGACTCGATCGCTTCGATTCGCTCGAGCGGTGGCAGGGCCAGCAGGCGGTCGCGGCGGGCGACGAGGTCTTTCGGCGGTCCGTTCACCGCCGACGATTCTGCGCACCCGGGACCCGGGGCGCCACGGGGGCCCGGGGCGCGCGCCTCAGGGGCGCGCCGCGATCGTCACGGCCGCGGGCGCGAGCCGCGACACCGGCAGCAGCAGGCGGTAGCAGCGCACGCAGTGCGCCACCTCGAGCTGGTCGTCGGGAACCTGGTTGTGGTGACCGCAATGGCAAACGATGGTGATGATCACCGGTACTCCCGCCCCCCAAGAGCGTTCCCCGGACGTCGCAAATGTCCGCCGAAGGGGGTCGCGGAGCGAGGCGAATTTCGGGCGGCGGACACCCCGAGCGAGCTTATCGAACAATGAAGAACAATTACGGATCCGCGTAAGCCCTCGCGGGACGGGGTGGCCGGCGTCGCGGTCCGCGCCGCCCGCGCGGGTAGAATCGCGCCGATGTCGACGCCGCTCTTTACCGGGGCCCTGCGACCGGGGTCCCGGGCCCGGCCCCGCGCCCGGCCCCGCCCCTCACGCTACGAGCCGTTGCGCCTGGTCCGGCTGGGGGCGCTGGTCCTGGTCGCGGTGATCGTGCTCTCGACCCTGGTCTACTACGCGATCGGGCTGTACCACGGGCGGGAGCAGTGGACGCTCCTCAATTGCCTGTTCATGACCGTGATCACGCTCTCGACGATCGGCTACGGCGACTGGCTCGACATCAAGGGGCTGCCGCTGGCGACGATCTTCACGATGGTGCTGGCCGTCGTGGGGGTGGCCGTCCCGGCCTTCCTGATCACCAACTCGACCGCCCTGATCGTCGACGGCCTGTTCGCCGACGTCTTCCGGAGGCGCCGCATGGATCGCGACATCGCCGCCCTGAGCGGGCACGTCATCGTCTGCGGGGTCGGCTCGACCGGGTTGCACTGCGTCGAGGAGCTGCGCGAGATGGGCGCGGCCTTCGTCGCGATCGACAAGGACGCCGGCCGGCTGCGGCAGGCGTTCCAGCAGCTCGGGGGCTTCCTCTACGTCGTCGGCCGGGCCGACGACGACGCGGTGCTGCGCGAGGCCGGGATCGAGCGCGCCTCCGGCCTGATCGCGGCGCTGACCGACGACAAGGACAACGTCTTCGTCACGCTCTCGGCGCGGGCGCTCAACCCGCGGCTGCGGATCGTCAGCAAGGGGGTGGAGGACCTGGCGCGGACCAAGCTGGCCGCGGCCGGCGCCGACGCGGTGGTCAACACGACCGCGATCGGCGGGCGGCGGCTGGTCGGCGAGATGCTGAGCCCGACCGTCGTGACCTTCATCGACACGATGCTGCGCGAGCCGGACGATCCCTACCGCTTCGAGGAACTGGTGGTCGAGTCCGGCAGCGAGGTCGACGGCCGCACCCTGGCCGAGGCCGACGTGCGGCGCTACGGGCGGCTGCTGGTCGTCGCGGCCCGGCCGCCGGGAAGCGAGGAGGTCGTCTTCAACCCGCAGGGCGCGCACCGGCTCGCGGCGGGGGAGACGGTCGTCGTGCTCGGGCGGGCGCAGGACCTCGAGGGGGCGCGCCGCCACTTCCGCGGCGGCGCCGCGGCGGCCCGGATCGGCGCGTGACCCGGCCGCAGCGCGCCGCCGCCGGGCT
>CAYZDB010000445.1:0-2193 GCA_964476985.1 uncultured Acidobacteriota bacterium
CGACCTCGCCGGTTCGCTGCTGATGCTCGGAGCCGGGATCGCGTGGGGCGTCTATTCCCTGCGGGGGCGCGGAAGCCGGGAACCGCTTCGCAACACCGCGGGGAACTTCATCATGGCCGCGCCGGTGGCCGTCCTCCTGGTGCCGCTCGCCGGCGGCACCGGCGCGTGGACCGGCGGCGGTGTCGCCCTCGCGGTCGCCTCCGGCGCCCTCGCCTCCGGCGTCGGCTACGCGATCTGGTATGCCGCGCTGCCCGCCCTGACCGCCACCCGGGCCGCGCTGGTCCAGCTCCTGGTGCCGGTCCTTGCGGCGGCCGGGGGAGTGGCGCTCCTTTCGGAGGCCATCCCGCTGCGTCTCCCGGTGGCCGCCGCCCTGGTGCTGGGCGGGGTGGCGCTGGCGGTCACCGCCAAGTCCTCCTGAGCCGGGAGCGAGCCCCGATGCCGATCGCCCTGACCCGCGACGTCAGCCCCGCCATGCACCTCTGCGAGCTCAGCCATCTCGCGCGCACCCCCATCGACCACGCCACCGCGCTGGCACAGCACGCGGCGTACGAGCAGGCCCTCATGGAACTCGGCTGCCACGTGCACCGGCTGCCCTCGGACGCGTCGATGCCCGATGCGGTGTTCATCGAGGACACCGCCGTGGTCGTCGACGAGATCGGGGTGATCACCCGTCCCGGGGCGAAGTCTCGACGCGCGGAGACCGAGGCGGTGACCGCCGCCCTCGGGCGCTACCGCCCGCTCGCCGCCATCGAGGCGCCCGGCACCGTCGACGGCGGCGACGTGCTGCGGATCGGCCGGACCTTCTATGTCGGCGACTCCGCCCGGAGCAACCGCGACGGCATCGCGCAGCTGGGCGAACTGCTCGCCCCCTACGACTACCGGGTGATGCCCGTCGTCACGCGGGACTGCCTCCATCTCAAGACGGCGGCGACGGCAGCCGCCACCGGCATCGTCGTCCTGAACCCGGCATGGGTGGACCGTGCGCTCTTCGCACATCTGACCGTGGTCGAGGTCGACCCGACCGAGCCGTTCGCGGGCAACGTGCTCCAGGTCGGCGACGTGACCATTTGCGCAGCGGCGTTTCCGCTGACCAATCGTCGCCTCGCGGAGGCCGGCGTCGCCGTGCGGACGGTCGACATGTCGGAATTCGCCAAGGCGGAAGGGGGCGTGACCTGCTGCAGCGTCATCTTCCAGTCGACGGAGGGACCGGCAACATGACATTCGCCCGGCGCGTCTTCACGGTGGCCTGGATCTACGGCTTCGCGTCGCTGCTCCCGATGTACGTCATGGAAGGGTGGTACATGGAACGCCTCCCGCCGGCGCTCACCCACCCGGAGTTCTACTACGGCTTCATCGGGGTGGCGCTCGCCTGGCAGGTGCTGTTCGTCCTGATCGCACGGGACCCGGCGCGGCTGCGGCCGGCGATGCTGCCGGCCGTGCTCGAGAAACTGGGCTGGGGGATCGCGGTCCCGGTCCTGGTGCTGCAGGGGCGCACCCCGGAGTTCTTCCTTCCCGCCGCGGGGATTGACCTGGTGCTGGCTGTGCTCTTCGTGATGGCGTGGCGGAAGACCGCGGAGGGCCGATGACGCGGCACGGTCGGGCGGCCGGCCTGGCCCTCGCCGCCGGGTTCGCCCTGCTGCCGGTCACCGTCCGGGCCCAGGACGCGAAGCAGCAGGCCAAGTGCGAGGACGCCGTGCAGCTCTTTCGTTCCGCCGACCGCGACATGGCGCGGTTCTTTGAGACCGCGGTGGGATACGCCATCTTTCCGTCGGTCGGCAAGGGCGCGTTCATCGTCGGCGGCGCGGCGGGCACCGGGTGCCTCTACGAAGGGCACACCATCACCGGGCAGGCGAAGCTGGTGCAGGTGACGGTAGGCTTCCAGCTCGGCGGGCAGGCGTACGCCGAGATCATCTTCTTCCAGACGCCGGACGCCCTCGCGTCGTTCAAGTCGAGCAGTTTCGAGATGAGCGCCCAGGTGAGCGCCGTGGCCGCCGCCAGCGGCGCCTCGGCGAACGCCAAGTACGAGCTTGGCGTCCTGGTCTTCACGATCGCCAAGGGCGGGTTGATGTACGAGGCGTCGGTCGGCGGGCAGAAATTCACCTTCACGCCGATGCCGGAGCTGCCCTCCGGCGAGCCCGCCGAGCCAAAGAAGGACTGACCCAGTCCATCGGAGCATCGCATGGCGATGTACGA
>CAYZDB010000446.1:0-2190 GCA_964476985.1 uncultured Acidobacteriota bacterium
CTGCTCTTGTTCGTCCGGTCGGTCGCACCGCCGCAGGCGAGCTTGTGGCGGTTGAACGCCGCGAACAGCTCGGCGGCGTGCGGCGTGCCGTTGGACAGGTTGCCGTCGTCGTCGTCGGCCACGCGCATCCGCTGGTACCAGCTGGTGACCCCGCAGGAGTTGGAGATCGGCAGCAGGCAGGTGTAGGCGTCGCCGCCCGAGCCCGGCCGCGTCTGGTACCAGAGCCGGTCCACCAGCTGCCAGGCGCTGTCCTGGTCCATGCCCGCGGCCGGGAGGTCGCGCGTCGCCAGGTCGAAAAAGGCCTCGCTCGAGACGTAGCTCTCGCAGTGCGGCTCGCGGCGGCAGGGGCCGGAGAAGCTCGAGGTGTCCGAGGGGCAGCGCGGCTGGGCGAAGCCGCTGGGCGTGGCCGGCGTCTTTGCCTGGCGGGCGTTCCAGTCGAAGTCGCGGAAACCGGTGCAGGTCAGGCAGGTGTCGCCGTAGCCGGTGCAGGTGCTGCCGTCGTTGTAGGTCCCGCGGCCCATGCAGGAGTCGCGCGAGTAGAGGATCGCGACGACGTCGGAGTAGGCCTCCGACGGCCGGTCCGCCCCTCCGCCGTCGTTGTCGTCGTAGCCGTGGCCCCACTCGTGGACCAGGATGTCGGCGTTCTCGCCGGTGTTGTGGCAGTTGCTGCCGGCGCGGAACATGTTGATCGCGGTCCGGTCCCAGTTGGCGTTGCAGGCGGAGTTGATGTTGACGTTGACGGTCAGCGGTGCCTGCAGCCAGGCGTTGGCCGGGTCGTAGAAGCGCGCGACCTCCTTGATCCGGTTGACGTGGTAGTACGCGGTCCGCGCCGCGGCGGTGTTGCCGGGCGAGGCGCCCGGCGCGACGCTGCAGTTCTCGCCCGGCGCGAGGCCGAGGTCGACGCCGCCGCCGCAGGTCCCGAACTCCGCGGCCGCGCCGCAGGTGTCGACGATGCGGACGTAGGGCCCGCGCAGGTTGGTCTCGACCGACGCCGGCGGATCGCTGCACGCGAGGTTCCCGTAGGCGTCGGCCGCCTGCTCGGGCTGGGCGGGCAGCGAGAAGTCGGCGAAGGGCATCGGGAACCCTGCCTGCTCGCAGCCCCCCTCGGCGCACAGGCCGTCGGGACCGATCGGGAAGACGCCGCCTCGCACCGCGGCGTACTGCGTCCCCTCGTAGAAGGCGCTGAGCGAGCCGTCGTGCGCGTCGACCTCGCCGACCCAGCGGCGCGGCGCGCCGACCTCGTCGAGCAGGAAGCGCCAGGCCAGCACGTGCCGAAGCCCGGCGCCGCGGGCGCCCGCCCAGGGCTGCGGCTCGTCGCCGGAGGGGGCCGCATCGACGGCGATCAGCGTCAGCTCCGGCGGACCCGCGAGCTTCAGCGCCGAGGCGTCGGTGCCGAGCGCGCCGGTGAGCAGGTCGAGGGCCCGTCCCGCGTCGAGCGACGGGATCCCGCTCGTGCGAGGCCGGCCCCAGAGGTGAGCCCCCATCAGGACCATCCGCCCGTTCACGACGTGCAGGTCGAGCCGCGCGTTCTCGACCGCGACGCCGTCGACGCGCTGGCGGAAGACGAGCTGCCAGTGCCCCTCGCGCAGCCGAAGACTGGCCGCGCGGTCGAGCTCCAGGACCGTCGACCAGTCGCCGAGCAGCGCGACGTGGTCGGCCAGGAAGGTCCGTGCGAGCCGGTCGAGGTCGTCGAGCGACGCGTTCTCCAGCGCGGCCCCGGCGAGCCACGGGAGGCCCGGGCCGGAGAGCAGGGTCGGAAGCCCCGTGCGCTCGTCCAGGTAGACCGCCCAATCGGCGCCGTGCTCGCCCCGGAAGCGCTCCCACCCGGCGCGCACCGGGTCCGAAGGGGCCAGTTCCTCGACCGGTCGCGGGAGGACCGCGACCGCCCCGCCCGCGCGATGGACCACCCGGGCGTCGAAGCGCGACGGCAGCTGTCGAGGAGCGGCCGCGAGCGCCGCCGCGGTCGACAGCAAAACCAGTCCCGCGGCAAGTGCCGCGCTCCGCGTGCTGGGCATGGATCTCTCCCGGCCCGTTCGGGCCGCCGTTCCGTTCGTCAGTCGCAGACCGGGTCGGAGGTGTCGTCGGACAGGGTGCCGCACAGCCCCGCGGCATTCCAGGTCCGCGTGCCCGAGTAGCTGGAGCCGGGGCTCCCGGCCGCGCCGCCGTCGTTCACCCAGACCACGTTGAACC
>CAYZDB010000447.1:0-2184 GCA_964476985.1 uncultured Acidobacteriota bacterium
CCCGCCGCGGACCCAGCCCAGCTCCGCGGTGGTGGCCGCGAGGCGCGCGAGCGCCTCGTCCGCGTCCACGGCGACGCCGTACTCGGCCGACGCCGCACGGCACGATTCGTCGGCCAGCGCGGCGAGCTCGGCGGCGAAGGCGCTGCGATAGGTCGCGAGATCGACCCCGTGCACCGCGAGCGGGAGGCCGACGATCGCGTTCCAGGCCCCTTTCAGCACCAGTTCGCGGCGGAACTCCGCGGGGTCGGTGACGAGCCGGGCGGCGAGGCCACCGCGGGCCAGCGCTCCGGCCAGCGCGTCCGCCGCCGGTCCGAAGAAGAGCGACGGCATCAGCTCGCGGAAGAACGACCCCTTCGCGGTGAACCAGACCAGGCCGCGCGACGCGTTCGCCAGCTCTCCCGGCGCGCCGATCTGTCCCTCCAGGAAGCCGTTCTGGACCAGCACGAGGCGCCCGTGGAGCGGTGCGTCGAAGCGCGCCCAGGCCGCCGCCAGGTCCTCCTCGCGCACCGCGACGACGCGCGGTGCGGGGTCGGCGGGATCGAGCGCCGCCTCCCAGCCGGCGTCGCGGCGGACCAGGCGCGGCCGGCAACCGGCAGACTCGAGGGCCGCGGCGAGCCGCCGGCCGACCTCGCCGGGGCCGATCACGAACGGTGCGCCCGGGACGGCGGCACGCCCGGCGCTGCCGCCCCGCCCGGGGTCCGCGTCGCGATCGCCCTGCGCTCCGTTCACCTGGCGCTCCCGCCCGGCCGCCACCCGGCCGGGGCGCGTTGGACGCTGCCGCGTTCCGCCGCGACAATGGGCCCGCGTGCGCCCCGCCGTTCCCGGCCCGCGGGGACGGCCTTTCGCGGAGATTACCAGTTGCCTCGATCGCCGTCCGGCGCCGCGAGCGGGGGCGCCACGAGCCCGCACCGGAAGCCGGCCTCCCCGCCGGGGTTCGTCGCCTGGGCGGCGCGCGCCGCCGCGCTCGCCGCGCTGGGCGCGGCCTTCGCGTTCTGGGGCTGGCTCGCCGTGTCCGGCGCGGGCACCGAGGCGGTGCGCGCGCTGCAGCAGAACCCGGCGGATGCGCCGATCGAGGTGCTCTCCGCCCCGACGCTCCTGCGGGCGGGCGCCCCCGCCGATCCGGCCGCGCTGGCCCGCCAGCTCGCGGCGCTCGGCTACCGCCCGGTCGCGGCGCGTCCGCGCGCGCCGGGCGAGTACCGGCGGCAGGGGAGCGCGCTCGAGATCTGGCTCCGCGCGCACCAGGGCCCGGAAGGACCGGTCGCGCAGGCGTTCGTGCGCGTCGAGTTCGCGCGCGGCACGGTCGCGTCGCTCGCCTCCGAGCGCGGCGCGGCGCTGCGATCGTTCGCGCTGGAGCCGGTCCGGCTCGGGGCGTTCCGCGGCCCGGTGCTGATGGAGCGGCGCCCGCTGGCGCTGAGGGACTTCCCGCTGCGGCTGGTGCAGGCCGTGCTGGCGGCCGAGGACGCGCGCTTTCTCGACCACGGCGGGGTCGACCCGGTCGGCGTGGCGCGCGCCGCGTGGCACAACGTCGTGAGCGACGGCCCGCTTCAGGGCGGCAGCACGATCACGCAGCAGGTGATCAAGAACCGCGTCGTGGGCGCCGACCGGACCGTCGAGCGCAAGCTGCGCGAAGCGCTGCTCGCCGCCTTCGTCGAGCAGAAGGTCAGCAAGGAGCGGATCCTCGAGATCTACCTCAACGAGGTCTATCTCGGGCAGCGCGGCCCGGTCTCGGTCGTCGGGATGCCGGCCGGCGCGCTGTTCTACTTCGGCAAGAACGTGCGCGAGCTGGCGCTGCCGGAGATGGCGACGCTGGCCGCGCTGATCGCCTCGCCGGGGCGGTTCGACCCGCGGGCCGACCCCGACGCCGCGCGCGGCCGCCGCGACTGGGTGCTGGGACGGATGGCCGAGGTCGGCTTCGTCGACCAGGAGACCGCCCGCGCGGCGGCGGCGGCGCCGCCCGCCGCCGCGCCGCTCGCCGAGCTGCTCGACCCGGCCGGCGACGTGCTCGACGCGGTGCAGCGCGAATTGCGCCGGCGCGGGATCGAGCCCCAGCCGGGGCCGGAGCAGGTCCGCGTCCACACCACGATCGACCCGGCGCTGCAGGAGGCGGCCCGCGGCGCGCTGGCCGGTGCGCTGGCCGAGCTGGAGGCCGAGGACCCATCGCGCCGGCCGCTCGAGGGGGCGGTC
>CAYZDB010000448.1:0-2181 GCA_964476985.1 uncultured Acidobacteriota bacterium
CCTCGGCTGCGGCAAGCAGGGCGGCGAGGCCCCCACGCCCGCCACCCCGAGCCCGGCCCCCGCCGCCGGCCACCCCACCCCGCCCGCCGGAATGCCCCCGGCCGGTGAGGGCCAGATGATGGGCGGCCCGCCGGCCGCGCTGCCCGAGGGCCACCCCCCGCTGGACGCGATGGGCGGCGCCGCGGCAGGCGCGATGGGTGCGCCGCAGCTCGCCCCGCCGGCGCCGGGCACCGGCACCGGCAACGCGGGCCTTTCCTGGACCGCCCCGGGCGGCTGGGAGTCGCAGGTCCCGTCGTCCGCGATGCGCCGCGCGCAGTACCGCGTCCCCGGCCCGGGCGGCGACGGCGAGTGCGTCGTCTTCTACTTCGGCCCCGGCGAGGGGGGCGACCCCAAGTCGAACGCCCTGCGCTGGGCCTCGCAGTTCCAGCCCGCGGGGGGCCTCTCGCCGGAGCAGGCCCTGAAGACCGGCGAGCTGAAAGTGGGCGACATCCCGGTCATGACGGTCGAGGTCGCCGGGACCTACATGGGCGGCGGCGCGATGATGGGCGGCCCCTCCGAGCCGAAGCCGGACTACATGCTGCTCGGCGCGGTCGCCGAGGGCCCGGACGCCAACTGGTTCTTCCAGTTCACGGGGCCCGCGAAGACGATCGAGTCGAACCGCGCGGCGTTCGGCGAGCTGCTCAAGTCCCTGAAGAAGGGGGCCTGAGGCCCGGCGCAGCCGAGCCTGGCCGCCACGGATCCCGGGACGCCGCCGGCCCCTCGCCGGCGGCGTTCTTGCGTCCGGGGCGGACCCTCCGGCCGTGACCGAGCCGTGACCCGCCGATGGTGAGATGCCGCGGGGGACGGAGTGTCGCCGGCCAGGTGGGTCGCCGGATCCGGTCTGCTAATCTGGCGAACCGCCACCGCCCTGTGCAGGAGCGCGTGATGAGCCTTCCCATGGTGAGCGCCGAGATCCGGGGACTGCGGGCCGAGCGACCGGTCAGCCGCCTCTCGGTCTACCTCGCCAGCAGCCAGGAGGAGATCGACTCCGCCCTGGCGCTGCGCTACGAGATCTTCGCCCACGAGTTCGGCGCCGACGTCAGCGGCCCGCGGCCCGGCATCGACGAGGACGAGTTCGACCGGCACTGCGACCACCTGCTGGTCCGGGACGAGGACCGGGACGAGGTGGTCGGCACCTACCGGCTGCTGACCCCCGAGGGGGCGGCCGCCGCCGGGAGCTACTACTCCGCCGGCGAGTTCGACCTGTCCCGCGTCCTGCGCGCCGAGCGCCGGGTGCTCGAGGTCGGGCGCTCGTGCGTGCACCGCGACTACCGCCACGGCGGGGTGATCGCGCTGCTCTGGTCGGGGATCGGGGCCGCGCTCCACCTCCACCGGATCGACTTCCTGATGGGCTGCGCCTCGGTCCACGACGAGGACGGCGGCCGGATCGGGGCGCTCTACGCCCGCCTCGCCGAGCGCCACCTTTCTCCCGAGGGCGAGCGGGTCCGCCCGCTCCGGCCGCTGCCCGGCTTCGATCCGGCCAGCCCCGCCGAGCCGGCCGGGCTGCCGGCGCTGCTCAGGGGCTACCTGCGCGCCGGCGCGACGATCGGCGGCGAGCCCTGCTGGGACCCCGCGTTCCACACCGCGGACTTCTTCATCTGGCTCGCGGCGCGGGGGATCACGGATCGCTACCGGCGCCACTTCGCCGACAAGCCGCGACCGATCGACTGGTCTTGAACCCCCGCGCGCCAGGCCCGGGTCGCGACCCGCGCGGCGGCTTCGCCGCCCGCGCCGGCCGTCGCGCGGTCCGTTCGCTGCGACTGATCTGGCTGATCCTGCTCGCGCTGTGGACCTCGTGGCAGGTCCGCCGGGTGTGGAAGCGTGAGCCGCGCGAGGTCGCCGAGCCGTGGGCGGAGGCCAAGCAGACCTGGTTCTTCGAGCGGATCCTCGACGTCTTCAAGCTCACGGTGATCGACGAGGGAACTCCCCTCTCTGGCGGCCACCTCGCGGCCTCGAACCACGTCGCGGTGCTCGACATCCCGGCGCTGTCGGCCCGCCACCGCGGGCTCTTCGTCGCCAAGGCCCAGATCGCCGCGTGGCCGATCCTGGGATTCATCATCGCGTCCGCGGGAACGATCTTCATCACCCGCGAGCGGGCCCGCGACAGCGTGACGGTGCTCTCGCAGATGGAGCGCGCGATCG
>CAYZDB010000449.1:0-2166 GCA_964476985.1 uncultured Acidobacteriota bacterium
GGTCCGCGTGTTGGAGTCGGTCACGCCCCCGTTGTTCGGGCCGGACGAGCAGGTCTCGTTGTTCTCGGCGCGGACGAGGTAGTAGAGCGCGCCGTCCGGCGCGGCCGCGTCGAGGTAGGAGAGCCCGGCGACGCCGGCGGCGACCCGGTTGGACGGCGAGGGCGTGAACGAGGGCGTGGTGTCGCGGTAGACGGCGTAGGTTCCCGTGCTGCCGGTCCCCCAGGCCGGAGCCGCGGCCCAGCTGACCGTCACCCCGCCCGCGCCGCAGGCGTCGTTGTCCAGCGCCGAGCCGACGCCGGCGAAGGCGGGGGCCCCGGCGCAGCCGCCGCACGGGCCGTAGTCGGGCTTGGTGCCGTCCTTGAAGACGATCTCGTCGACGTTCCAGCCGGAGAACTGGCCCGACGCGTCCGACTTCTGGCTGAACTCGAGCGCGACGCCGGTCTTGCCGTCGACCTGCGAGGCGACGTCGAAGGTCTGCAGCGAGTAGTCGCTCTCGAACACCGCGCCGGTGCTGCGGTAGAGCGGCAGCCCGGGGCCCGCGAACAGCCAGAGCGAGGCCTCGTCGCCGTTGCCGGTGTTGAGCTGGCGGTACAGCAGCAGCTTGGTGTTGTGCCAGGTCGTCGCGTTCTGGGCCGGGGAGCGGGCCTTGTCGGTGCGGCTGGGCTCGTAGTTGCCGGGGTTGGCGCCGAGGCCGGCGAGGTCGTGCCCCAGCACACGCGCGTTGTTGTACGCCCGCAGCGGGTCGGCGAAGCCGCCGCCGCCGCCGCCCCGTCCTTCCGGGGTGCCGACCTGCCACTCGCCGCCCAGCGTCCAGCCGGCGGTCGAGCCCTCGAAGCTCTCCTTCCAGTAGAGGCCGGGGATCAGCCCCAGGCTGAAGGCGTGCGGCGTGCCGAAGTTGTCGGCCACGGCCTGGTAGCCGTGCTCGTCGGTCGCCTTCACGCGGACGTAGGCCCGCTGGCAGGAGGCGAAGTCGCTGAGCAGGATCGCGTGGCTGGTCTGCAGCGAGGTGCGCGCGACCGTCTGGCCCAGCGCCGGGGTCGTGCCCCACTCGACGACCACGCTGGCCGGCTCCTCGGTCGTGAAGCGGACCGTGGCGCGGGCGTCCGTGATCGTGTCGACCCGCAGGTCCGTGATCCGCGGCGCGACGCAGTCGGCCACCGCGGTGTCGAAGCTCCAGCGCGGGTTGCCGACGCCGTCGTCCGCGTCGTGGTAGCTGACGGTCAGGGTGTCGCCGTCGGCGAGCTGGATCCGCCCGTCGGCGGCGGGGGGGCCGCCCGCGGTCTGGACCGTGCCGCGGAAGCGCGAGCTGTTGGCCGCGGTCTCCGTGACCGCGATCCACTCGCCGGCCGGCTCGCTCGTGCTGGTCACCAGCAGCAGCGCGCCGTCCAGCGCGCCCGGGTCCAGGTTGAGGTCCATGTCCGAGACCTCGAGCGTGGCGGTGTCGGCGCAGGAATAGACGTCGAGGTCCAGCGTCGTCTTGCCGGCGTGGCACGACTGCGGCCCCTGGCCGAAGTCGCCCATGACCTCGAAGTAGTAGAAGGCGCCGCCGTTGTCGTCGGTCGCCTTGTTGCCGACCCGGTCGGTGGAGCTGACCCGGTAGCGGTAGATCGTGCACTGCGCGAGCCCGGTCAGCGTGACCTGGTGCTGGGTCGTCGGTGCGCCGTTGAGGCTGCTGCGGTCGGGCGGGATCTGCTGGCCGTACTCGACCAGGCTGTCCGAGGCCTCGTCGGTGGTCCAGCGGATGATCGCGCCGTAGGTCGTGGTGGGCTCGGCGCTGACGCCCGAGATCTGCGGCGTGCTGCAGTCGACCGTGGCGGTGTCGATCTTGGGGACGTTCGTGCCGCCGGCGCCGTTGTCGGCGTCGAGGTAGGTCACGGTCACGGTGTCGCCGTCGGCGGCCTGGACCACGCCGTCGGCCTGCGGCGCGCCGCCGCCGATCGGGACCACGCCCTTGAAGGCGCCGCTGCCGGGATTGGTCTCGGTCAGCGTGATGCTCTCGGGCGCGGTCTCGGTAGTCGACACGGCGGTGACCTGGATCGTCCCGAAGTTCTTGAGGTCGGTGTCGGAGACGGTGACGTTCAGCGTTCCGCCGCAGCGGACCGCCTGCTCCTTGACCGCGATCCGCCCGTCGCGCGAGCCCGAGAGCAGGACCGCCTCGTAGGCGTC
>CAYZDB010000450.1:0-2144 GCA_964476985.1 uncultured Acidobacteriota bacterium
TCCCGTCGACGGCCAGCGCCGCCTCCTTGACGACCTCGGCCAGCGTCGGGTGGGCGTGGCAGGTCCGGGCCAGGTCTTCGGACGAGGCGCCGAACTCGATCGCCGCGACCGCCTCGGCGATCAGGTCGCCGGCGCGCGGGCCGAGGATGTGCACCCCCAGGATCCGGTCGGTCGCCGCGTCGGCCAGGATCTTGACCCGGCCGTCGACCTGGGCCAGCGCCTTGGCGCGCCCGTTGGCCATGAACGGGAAGCTGCCCTTGCGGTAGGCGACCCCGGCTGCCTTCAGCTCCTCCTCCGTCTTCCCCACCGACGCGACCTCCGGGTGGGTGTAGACGACGTTGGGGATCGCGTCGTAGTTGACGTGGCCGTGGCCGGTCCTGATGAACTCCGCGCAGGCGACCCCTTCGTCCTCCGCCTTGTGCGCCAGCATCGGGCCGGGGATCACGTCGCCGATCGCGTAGACGCCGGGCGCCGTCGTGCGCCAGTGCGCGTCGACCGGGATCCGGCCGCGCTCGTCGAGCGCGATCCCGACGGTCTCGAGGCCAAGCCCTTCCGTGTACGGCACGCGCCCGACGGCGACCAGCACCCGGTCGCAGCGCAGCGGCTCCGCCCCCTCGCACTCCACCACCGCGCCGTCGCCGTCGGTCCGCGCGCCGGTCACGCGCACCCCGGTCCGGATCTCGAGCCCCTGCTTCCTGAGCAGCTTCTCCATCTCGGCCGAGAGCTCGGCGTCCATCCCCGGCAGGATCCGGTCCATGTACTCGAGCACCGTCACCTTGGCGCCGAGCCGCGACCAGACCGAGCCCAGCTCCAGCCCGATCGCCCCGGCGCCGATCACGACGAGGTGCCCGGGGACCTCCGGGTACGAGAGCGCCTCGGTGCTGGTCCCGACCCGCTCGCCGTCGATCGTGACGCCGCGCAGCGGGGCGGAGCGGCTGCCGGTGGCCAGGATCACGTGCGCCGCGGCGAGCGTGGTCGCGCTGCCGTCGGCGCCGTCGACCACCACCGTCCCGGGGCCGGCCAGCCGGCCGCGCCCGGCGTAGCGCGTGATCTTGTTCTTGCGGAACAGCCCCTCGATCCCCTTGGTCAGCGCGGTCACGGTATCGGTCTTGCGCTTGAGCATCTCGGGCAGGTCGAGCTCGACGCCGGCCAGCTTGATCCCCTGGCGCGGGAACCCCTTCTTCGCCTCGGCGAACAGCTCGGACGACTCGAGCAGCGCCT
The DNA here is from genome assembly GCA_964476985.1 of uncultured Acidobacteriota bacterium. Classification (GTDB taxonomy): domain Bacteria; phylum Acidobacteriota; class Polarisedimenticolia; order J045; family J045; genus JALOKP01. The sequence goes on from CAYZDB010000450.1 coordinate 1,222, forward strand.
TGGAGGGGATGCAGCCGATCCGCAGGCAGGTTCCGCCCAGGGCCGGCTCCAGCTCGACGCAGGCGGTGTCCAGCCCCAGCTGCGCCGCGCGGATCGCCGCGACGTAGCCCCCCGGCCCGGCCCCGATGACGACGACTTCGTGCTGCCTGTCCGCCATCTCAGACCTCCAGCAGGATGCGCTGCGGGTTCTCGACGCACTCCTTGATCCGCTTGAGGAAGGTCACCGACTCGCGCCCGTCGATCACGCGGTGGTCGTAGGTCAGGGCCACGTACATCATCGGCCGGATCACGACCTGGCCGCCCATCGCGACCGGGCGGTCCTGGATCGCGTGCAGGCCCAGGATTCCGCTCTGGGGGTGGTTGAGGATCGGGGTCGAGAGCATCGAGCCGTAGATCCCGCCGTTGCTGATCGTGAAGGTCCCGCCCGTCAGCTCGTCGAGCGTCAGCTTGTTGTCCTTTGCCCGGCCGGCGTACTCGGCGATCTTCAGCTCGATCTCGGCGAACGAGAGCTTCTCGGCGTTGCGGATGATCGGCACGACCAGGCCCCGGCCGCCGCCGACCGCGATCCCGACGTCGTAGTAGTTGCGGTAGACGATCGTCTCGCCGCGGATCTCGGCGTTGACCTGCGGGACCTCCTTGAGCGCCTCGATCGCGGCCTTGACGAAGAACGACATGAAGCCCAGCCGCACGCCGTACTTCTTCTCGAAGGCCTCCTTGAACTGGGCCCGCAGCGCGATGACGTTCGACATGTCGATCTCGTTGAACGTCGTGAGCGAGGCGGTGACCTGCTTGGCCTGGACCAGCCGCTCCGCCGCGCGCTTGCGCAGCGGGGTCATCGGGACCGCTTCTTCGAGCCGCGGGTGGGTCGGGAGGTTGCGGGCGGGGGCCGAGGGAAGCGCGGCCATCCCGGCACCGGGGGCGGC
>CAYZDB010000451.1:0-2142 GCA_964476985.1 uncultured Acidobacteriota bacterium
CCTCCTTGGGCTGAACGCCGGCGATCGTGCCGCCGGTGGCGAGGATCACGACCTTCGGGAGTTCGGCCTGCGCCGCCGTGACGAAGACGAGGAGCAGGAACGCGGCGATCTGGACGGAACGCTTCATGTTCATCGGTGTTTCTCCTATTGCATGAGCAGAACGATGACCGGCCCCCACGCCGTGAGCAGGATGTTGCCGACGGCGTAGGGTACGGTGTAGCCGAGGACGGGGAGCTTGCTCTGCGCCTCGTCCTGGACCGCGCGGAGCGCGGCGGTGGCGGTTCCCGCGCCGGCGCAGGCGCCGAGCAGGATGACCGGGTTCATCTTCAGGACGTAGCGCCCGAACAGCACGGCGACGACGTGCGGGGTCAGGGCGACCAGGAGACCGACGACCAGCAGGCTGGGACCCGTCTCGCGCACGCCGGAGACGAAGCTGGGCCCGGCGCCGATCCCCACGACCCCGATGAACACCGCGAGCCCGACGGTGTCGAAGACCCAGAGCGCCGGCTCGGGGATCCGCCCGAAGGTCGGACGGACCGAGCGCAGCCAGCCGAAGACCAGCCCCATGATCAGCGCCCCGCCGCTGGCGGTGAGGCTCAGGGGCAGGTCGCCGACCATCAGCGTCAGGCCCCCGACCAGGCCGCCGAGCAGGATGCCGAGGCCGACGAAGACGATGTCGGTTTCGCTCGACGGCCGCTCGATGTAGCCCAGCTCCTTCCCGGCGCGCTCCACGTCCCACTCGGCCCCCGCCAGCCTCAGGATGTCGCCCCGGTTCACCGTCGTGCCGGGACCGAACGGGATCTCCTCGCCGGCGCGGACGAGCCGCAACAGCGCGACGCCGCGCCCGTGCTGCTCGCCCAGCGAGAGCAGCGTCCGCTCCGCGGCGCCGCGATTCGTCACGACGACGTCGTAGGCGACGACCGGGAAGTCGAGCAGTTCGCGGTCCTCGATCTCCTCGGTGAAGCGGTGCCCCGCGGCCAGCAGCACGTGGCGCCGGGCGCCCAGGACCACGGCGTCGCCCGCGAGCAGCACGAGTTCGGGCGCCGCCACGAGGATCTCGCTTCCGCGGCGGATGCGCTGTACGAACACGCGGGCCGGCGCGAACGATGCTTCAGCCTCCGCGACGCGGCACCCCACCAGCGCGTCGGGCAGCCGGAAGACCCGGATCGCCCACTCCCGGTAGGCCGACTGCACGCCATTCCCCGGGCCGGAGAGCAGGCCCGACTCCGCCTCCAGCTTCCGGCTCTCGGCCTTGAGGTCGACCTTCATCAGCCGCGGCGCGAGGCTGGAGAGGAACCACACGACGAAGCCGGTGCCGACCAGGTAGCTGACCGCGTAGGCCACGGGGATGTTGTTCAGAAGGGCAGTCCTCTGGTCCTCCGGCAGGTTCAGCCGGGAGATCGTGTTCCCGGCCGTTCCGATGACCGTCGACTCGGTGAAGGCGCCCGCGATCAGCCCGGCCGCGGTCCCGACGTCGTAGCCCATCAGCTTCGCAGCGACCACGGCGACGACCAGGCTGGTGACGCAGAGCACGAGGGTCAGGACGAGCTGCGGCAGCGCCGCCTTCCTGAGGCCGCGGAAGAACTGCGGCCCGACCTTGTACCCGGTCGCGAAGAGGAAGAGCGCGAAGAAGGTCATCTTCACGACCGGCGCGATCGGGATCTCGAGCTGGCCGACCAGCACCCCGGCCAGCAGCGTGCCGACGACGTTCCCCAGCTTGAAGCTCCCGACCCGGATCCTCCCCAGGACGAACCCGATCGCGAGCGTCAGGAAGATCGCGAGTTCCGGGTTCTCGCGGAGCGTGGTGACGAACCAGGGCATCGCGCTCTCCTCCCCCGGATCAGCGGGTCACGAAGAGCAGCCAAGGGAGGCCCACCCCGAGGAAGACGGCCATGTTGAAGAGCGTCGTCAGGGCTCCCAGCCGGTAGAGCTCGGCCTGGGTCAGGTAGCCGCTCCCGGCAAACAGCAGGTTGGCGCTCGAGCCCTGCGGCGTGTTCGCGGAGAAGTAGTTGGTGGCGAACAGGAGTTGGAAGGCGAGCGGCGCGGCCGGAACGCCGAGCCGGACGCCGACCCCCAGGAAGACGCCAAAGAGCGCCAGCAGGTGCGCCGTCTGGCTGACGAAGAGGTAGTGCATCAGGACGT
>CAYZDB010000452.1:0-2135 GCA_964476985.1 uncultured Acidobacteriota bacterium
GCCGCGGCGCCCTGGCCGCCCAGGCCGCGGAGCTGAACGCCGATCTCGCCAAGTCCCGCGAGGCGGTCCGCGGCCGCGAGGACGAGCTTCGCAGGGCGCGGGAGGAGGCGGCGGATCTCCGTCGCCAGCTCGAGGACGAAAAGCAGGTCCGCCTCAAGGCGGCGACCCAGGCCGCCCGGGTGCCCGACCTCGCCGACCAGCTGGCGCGCCTCGAGCGCGAACTGGTGGCCGAGCGCCAGCGGCACGGCGAGACCTCCGCCCTGCTGGACGGGCTGCGCGCGCGGCAGGCGGAGTGGGGCCAGCGCGACCTCGAGTGGCGCACCGGGGTCTCGAACACGATCTCCGCGGCGCTGCGCGAGGTGCGCGAGATCGCGTTCCACGCCGAGGGGCTGGAGAAGGCGCTGGAGCCGGTCGAGAGCCGGCCGCGCCGCGTCGCTCCGGCCGCCCCGGTGGCGCCGGTCCCGGAGCCGCCCGCCGACATCGAGGACCTCGCCGCGGAGGCTCTCCAGGAGAGCCTCGCCGGCGCGGAGAAGCCGGACGACGAGCCGGCCGCGCCCGCGGAACCGCCCGGCCCCGCGGCCGGAAACGGGAACGGCAACGGCTTCGGCGGCCCCGCCGCCGGGTGACCCCGGCGGCGCGACCGCCCCGGTGCTAGAATTCCTCGACGACCGCCCGCTGGGCGGTCGTCGCATGTCCAGCCGGTCGGGGCGTGGCGCAGCCTGGTAGCGCACTTGCTTGGGGTGCAAGTGGTCGCCGGTTCAAATCCGGCCGCCCCGACCAATTCACCCTGCGATTCTCGGATCCGCGACGCCCGCCCGCGCTACCGCGCCGGAGGGGCCAGCGTGAGGTGCGGAATCCGGTACATGCCGCCCGTCATCGGGCCGTATGGCACGCCGGGTGGGAAGTCGGGCAACCCGCCGCCGAAGATGTAGGCCGCATCTCTCGACGGAGCGTACAGCGCGATGTACCAGTCGTCGGTGACGATCTCGTCCGGCCCGGCGAACTCCCACGTGAGAGAGGTCACCATCGTCCAGACCGGGAACCCGTCCTCGTCGAGGAGGTAGGCGATTCCCGCGTAGGCCCACGCCTTGGGTCCGACCTTCCAGAGCGGCCCGACCATCAGCGACCGTCTCGCCTCGCCGGGCCACAGCGGGGGCCCGGCGTAGTCGACCACCATCTGGTACTCGTTGCTGCCGGTCCGGGTGACGGTCATGGTGATGCCCCAGTCACCACTCGCGACGGTCCGGTTGATCCAGGTCCCTTCGATCTCCCAGGGTCCGGCGCCGCCCCCCGCCCACGCTGCTGCAGGAACGAGCAGGAGCGCCGCAGCGGCCACGCCGGCCGCGAGCACGCGTTTCGTGTTCATCGAGACCTCCTGGCCCGGGGGGAGGGACCGGGCCGCATCGGTCGGGCCGGAGCGAGCGCAGAGGATGTCCGCTGCGGGCTCGCCGCGGTCGCGCCGCCACTGCATTCATACGCACGTGTCGTGACGCCCGAACGGGGCCTGGACTCCGAAGAACTCGGTCTCGATCGAAAGGGACGGGCTGCGAAACGGATCAGGAACGGCTCGCGGGCCGCGACGCTAGAAGCTCCGCGTGTAGTTGTACAGGAACGCGACGCGTTTGCAGTTCCGCACCGGCGGCACGAACCGGATCTTCCGGACCTCCGCGTCCGCCTGCCCGGCCAGCGCCGCGTCGCCGGTCGTGTTCTCGAGGAGCTTGGTCGAGACGACCGATCCGTCGGCGGCGACGTGCGCCTGGACCACCACGCGGCCGCGCCCGGCGCCGGTCGTGTCGAGCGAGAGCGGCGGCGCGTCGAGGAGCTGCGGGGCGGCGTCGGGAAGGCAGGGCTCCTCCTTGCGGGCGTAGCGGGAGGAGACCCAGCCCTCCGACCCGGAGGGGAGCTGGACCCGGTACCAGTCGGGACGCTCCTCGAGCAGCGTGAGCCGCTCCCCCTTCCGGACCTTCCCGACCACGGCGGCACCGGCCGAGGGGCCGCCGCGCACGTTCAGCGTCGATCCGGTGACCCGTACGGTGACGGGCGGCGGCGGTGGAGGCGGCTCGGGAGGGCGGACCGGCTCGACCACCTCGGGCGGCGCGGCGGGCGCCGGCGCGGGCGCGGGGGCGGCCGACTTG
>CAYZDB010000453.1:0-2130 GCA_964476985.1 uncultured Acidobacteriota bacterium
CAGCCGTCCATCTCGGGCATCGCGACGTCGGTGATGATCAGGTCGGCGCGGGCGGCCGCGAGGCGCTCGAGCGCCTCGGCCCCGCCCGCGGCGGCGACGACCGTGTAGCCGGCCTCCGCGAACGCGTCGCGGATCAGTTCGCGAACGAGCCGGTTGTCGTCGACCACCAGAATCGTCGCGGCGTCCACGGCAGGCTGGCACTCCTCGGATCGGACATGGTAGGGACCGGGCCGGGGCGCGGTCAACCCTTACCCGGTTGCCGGAACGGGAGCGCCGCGCGAGACTCCTCGCCGGCGCGCGGAGCCGCCGCGCCCGCCGTTTCCCCCGGAGCCCCGATGTCCCTGCCCCGCAGCGTGCGCGTCGCCTGCCTCGAGCCCCGCGGCACCCTGCTCGACGAGCCGCGCGGGATCGCGGAGGCCGTGCGGACCGTGCTGGGGACCGGCGACCCGGAGCGGCTCGGCCTGCTCGCCGCGCTGCGCGCCGACCTCGAGCTGGAGCGGATCGAGCAGCTGGAGGAGTACCTCCCCTACGCCGAGCTGTTCGCCGGCACGCTGCTCGCGGCCGCGCCGCGCGCCGGGATCATCATGACCGAGCGGCAGGCCCGGGCCGTGGCCGCCACGCTGCCGGAGTGGCCGTTCCACGACGACGCCCTGGCGGCGCTCGAGCGGATCGTGGCGCGCTATCCCGTGGCCTTCGTGACCGACGTCGACCGCGGCGACTGGGACCGGCTCGCGCGCCGCCTGCCGTTCCGGGTCGAGCGCGCCGTGACCAGCAGCGAGGTGCTCTGCTTCGAGCCCGAGGCCGACCACCTGCTGGCGCTGCTCCACGAGCTGGAGCTGGACGAGGAGGAGCTGCTCTACGTCTCGGCCCGCGGCGACCTCGACCTCGCGACCGCGGAGGACCTCGGGATTCCGCGGGTCTACCTCGACCGGTTCGGCGAGCCGCTGCCGGACGAGGTCACCGCGCTCGCGACGCTGACGACCATGACGGAGCTGGCCGACTGGCTGCTGGCTGCTCCCCCGCCCGCCCGGCGCCGGGCCGCCCCGCGCCGCACCAGAGGAGAGTCCAGGTGAGCGAACGGAACACCACGCACAAGGTCGTGATCATCGGCTCGGGCCCCGCCGGCCTGACCGCGGCGCTCTACGCCGCGCGGGCCAGCCTGGCCCCCGTCGTCTTCGAGGGGATCCAGCCCGGCGGCCAGCTCATGATCACGACCGACGTCGAGAACTACCCCGGCTTCCCGGACGGGATCATGGGCCCGGAGCTGATGGACAAGTTCCGCGCCCAGGCCGCGCGATTCGGGGCCCAGCTCCTCCCCAACCGGGTGACCAGGGCCGACCTGTCGGCCCGCCCGATCGCGCTGACGATCGACGACGGCACGACCGTGACCGCCCGCGCCGTGATCATCGCCACTGGCGCGACCGCGAAGAAGCTCGGCCTGCCGTCCGAGTCGCGGCTGCTCGGCCACGGCGTCTCGATGTGCGCCACCTGCGACGGCTTCTTCTTCCGCGACCAGGAGATCTTCGTGGTCGGTGGCGGCGACACCGCGATGGAGGAGGCGCTCTTCCTGACCCGATTCGGCAGCCGCGTCACGGTCGTTCACCGGCGCGACCGGCTGCGCGCCTCGCAGGCCATGCAGCAGCGCGCGCTCGAGCACCCGAAGATCCGCTTCTTCTGGGACTCCGCCGTGTCCGAGATCCTGGGCGAGGACAGGGTGACCGCGGTCCTTATCGAGAACCTCAAGACCGGCGCGGTCGAGGAACACGCCGCGGGGGCGGTCTTCGTCGCGATCGGCCACCACCCGAACAGCGAGCTGTTCGCCGGCCAGCTGGCGATGAACGAGAACGGTTACCTGCTCGCCAAGCCCGGGACGGCGTCGACCGCGATCGAGGGGGTCTTCGCCTGCGGCGACGTCCAGGACTGGACCTACCGCCAGGCGGTGACCGCGGCCGGCTCGGGCTGCATGGCGGCAATCGAGGCGGAGCGGTGGCTGGAGGCGAGCGGGCTGTAGCGGGAGCGGGAGCGGGCGGGGGGCGCGGGGCGCGGGGGGCGCCGCGGGGGCCCCCCCCCCGGGGGGGGGCGCGGCCACCCAACCCCGCGGGGCCCGCGGGGGGCCCCCCCCCCGCCCCC
>CAYZDB010000454.1:0-2087 GCA_964476985.1 uncultured Acidobacteriota bacterium
CAGCTTCTTCCGCTGGGCCTCGTTCTTGAAGACGATCTCGGCCAGCGCGGCCCGGTCGATCCCGCCGCCCGCCTCGGCGATCCCGCTGCCGAAGGCCTCGAGCACCTCCGGCACGGCCGCGCCGCCCGGGTCGAGCAGGCGGTGGACGATCGCGTCGGCGTCGACGACCGGGCAGCCGGCCTCGCGCAGCATCCCCGCCACGGTCGACTTGCCGGTGCCGATCCCGCCGGTCAGCCCGACCAGCAGCAGGTGCGGCAGCCCCTCGTCGTCGAGGAAGAAACGGCTCACGCCAGCCCCTCGGTCCGGCGCGCCCCTTCCAGCGTGTTGCGCAGCAGCAGCGCGACGGTCAGCGGGCCGACCCCGCCCGGGACCGGCGTGATCCAGCCCGCGGCCGCGGAGGCCTCGCCGAAGTGGACGTCGCCGACCAGCGCGTGGCCGTTCTTGCGGAACTTCTCGAGCCGCTCGGGCTGCCCGGCCAGCAGGTCCTCGGCCTGCGCCGGGTCGGTGATCCGGTTGATCCCGACGTCGATCACCGCCGCCCCCGGCTTGACGAACGCGCCGCGCACGAGGCCCGGCACGCCGACCGCCGCGACCAGCACGTCGGCGCGGCGGCAGACCGCGGCCAGGTCCCGCGTCCGCGAGTGGGCGATCGTCACGGTCGCGTGGCGGTCGAGCAGGAGCTGCGCCACCGGCTTGCCGACGATCGTCGAGCGGCCGACGACGACCGCCTCGGCCCCCTTCAGCGGGACCTCGGCCTCGTCCAGCAGCGCCATCACCCCCAGCGGCGTACAGGGGACGAAGCCCCCCTTCTGGCCCAGCAGCAGCATCCCGGCGTTTACCGGGTGGAAGCCGTCGACGTCCTTGGCGGGCGGGATCGCGCGCTGCACCGCGAGCGGGTCGACCTGCTTCGGCAGCGGCAACTGGACCAGCATCCCGTCGACCGCGCGGTCGGCCGCCATCGCAGCGATCCGGTCCAGCACCTCGGCCTCCGACGCCGTGGCCGGCAGGCGCACGACCGTAGAGGCGAAGCCGGCCTCGCGCGCCGCCTTCTCCTTGTGCCCGACGTAGACCGCGCTGGCCGGGTCCTCGCCGACCAGGATCACCGAGAGCCCGGGCGGCCGGCCGGCCGCGGCCTGGAACGCCGCCGCGTCCTCCGCCAGGCGGGCCCGGATCGTCTTCGCCAGGGCGTTGCCGTCGAGGATCTTCGCGCTCATTGCGGTTTCGCCTCGCCCTCGTACTTCTTCTGGAAGTAGAAGCGGCTGCGGCCGGTGTCGGCGCCGGCCTGGATGAACGGGACGTCGAGGAAGAGGATGTCCCAGGTCCCCTCCGGCTCGACGAAGATCAGGAGTCCCTCGAGCGACTGCCCGGCCGCGAGGTCGATCGGCCCGTCGAAGACGCCGCGCATCAGCGTCTCGACCATCCCCTCGGAGGGGACCGTGCCGCGCTCGGGGCGCAGCAGCTCGAAGGCCCGGGTGTAGTCGAGCGGCGGGAGCATCGAGCTGCCGCCGTTGGGGAGCAGGCGGATCGACTGCGTCTCGACGTGGGCCGGGACGTTGCCGGTGGCGGCGACCGTCAGGCGGAAGGTCAGGAAGCTCTTGATGCCGCCGGCGAAGACGTCGCCCGCCGCGCCGGCGCGCTGGGTCAGGAAGGCGGTGCGCTCGGCGTCGGTGAGGGACCGGATCTCGAGCAGGATCCCCTCGGCGCGGTAGGTCTGCACGCCACCCGGCAGGGGCGTGCCGGCGGGGTCGGTCGCCTGCAGCGTCCACGGGCCGGTCGGCGGCTCGAGCGTGGCGCAGCCTGTCGCCGCCAGCAGCGCCGCGGCCAGAAGCAGGGCGGCCCGGCGGCCGAGGGCGGGGCGCGCGGCCGCCCATGTGCGGCAGGGGGATTCGGGGTGCATCGGGCTCCTCCGGGCCGGGGAGTTTACCCCGCGCCGGGGCCGCGCGCGGCACCCGGATCGTGCCTTTCCTCCGGGAGCGGGATACACTCGCCGGCGTCCGCCGGAGGATGGGCTCTTTATAGCCGACAGCATCGTCGTCCGCGGCGCCGCGGGGCCCAAGCACAGGAAGAACGACGTCGAGATGCCGCGC
>CAYZDB010000455.1:0-2078 GCA_964476985.1 uncultured Acidobacteriota bacterium
AACCACCGAGGTGACGCTGGCGCTCGACGGCGCGGCGATCGAAGGCACCGTCACGGTGGACGGCTCCCCATGGCCCGGGGCCGCGATCGGGGCGGTCCACGTCGACGGCGGAGAGGGCTACTACACCGCGTTCTCCGGCGACGGCGGTCGCTACCGCCTGGCCCTCGCGCCCGGCGACGTGCTGGTCAACGCACGCGCGGGAGGGGGCCAGGTCACGCGCCGAATCGCCCTCGCACCGGGCGACACCACCCGGGTCGACCTTCCGATCACGCCAGTGTTCGTCGAATTGCGCGCGCTGGGTGGAGCGACGCGCACTCCCGTCCCTCAACTCCTCGTGTGGCTGAAGCCGGTCCAGGCCTCCGACGCGTGTGCCTCGATCGGCGGCGTCTTCGGCGCACCGGACGGCGACGAGCCGGGGCAGCACATCACCGGATTCCACGCGGAGTGCGACGGCGGAGGCGGCGTGACTCGCGACGACGGGACTGCGAGCCTCACAGTCGGTCGTGCTGGGCCGCACGAGTTGACGGCGCGCAAGGAAGGGTACGAGAGCCTGTCGCAGCGGGTCGAGCTGCGGATGGGCGTCAACCCGATCGAGCTCACCGTCGCGGAGAAGCGGCTGGTCCGCTCGATGCGTGCGATCCCGCCCGAGGGAGTCCGGGGCCGGGTGGCGTGTCGCTGCGCTGGCCAGTGGTTCCGCGAATCGGAGAGCGCGCCGCTGACGTGCAACGATCTTCCCGAGGGCGGGTGCGAGCTGTTCTTCCGGGTGCCCGGCGTGGGCATTGCGCGCGCCAGCGCCCCGGCCCTGGAGCCGGGCGAGACGGCCGTCCCGGTGACGGTCGCCGCGGGCGGCGCAATCGCCGTGGCTGCCAGCGGCTACGAGCACGAGTGGCCGACCATCGTCGACGCCGCCGGCATCGCGTGGTCCGACGCGGCATGGATCCTGGCGGCGGAGCGGGCCGACGAGCCGAAGCTGGAGACCGTACCCGACCTCGGACCGGCAGTCGTCTTTCGCGACCTTCCCCCGGGCCGCTACAGGGTGGCCCGGCCGGGCCGAACAGGGACTCCGGCGGTCGTCGAGGTCACCACGGGCGGCATGGCATTCGTGCGCTGAGCACTCGCCATCCAGTCTCCGGCCCGTGGCGAAGCCTGGGATCTCTGATATAACCTGCAGCACCATCACAGTAAGCCGGCCCGACGCTGAGCCCCGGCCGCAAGAGGAGGCTCCCATGCCCAAGTACGTCATCGAGAGAGACATTCCCGGTGCCGGGAAGCTGTCCACCGAGCAACTGCACGCGATCTCGCAGAAGTCCTGCGGGGTCCTGCAGGGGATGGGTCCCCGGATCCAGTGGATCCAGAGCTTCGTCACCGACGACAAGGTCTACTGCGTCTACCTCGCGCCGGACGAGGAGACCGTCCGCGAGCACGCGCGGCGCGGGGACTTCCCGGCCAACCGCGTGGCGCGGGTTCGAGCGGTGATCGATCCGACCACGGCAGAGTGAGGAGGCCGGCCGGCCGGCCCGAGCCGCTTCGGACCGGACGGGGCGGCGCGAGAGGGGGCCTCTGATGCGCATTCCCAAGGAACAGATCCCCGCCCGGATCGACGTCCCCGGCGCGGTCGCGCGCCAGGCCACGGACTTCGGAGACGCGACCGGCTTCGGCACGATGGGAGGCGAGTACTTCTCGCTCGGCGCCGGCACCGACATCGCGCCGCTCCTGAAGGGGCTCGAGGGCGACGCCTGCCAGGCGCCGCACTGGGGGTACATGATCTCCGGCGAGGTCGTCGTGACGTACACGGACGGCAAGGCCGAGACGTGCCGGGAGAACGACCTCTTCTACTGGCCGCCCGGCCACAGCGTGCGGGTGCTGAAGGACGCCGAGGTCGTCCTGTTCAGCCCGCAGCGCGAGCACGGCCGCGTCATCGACCACATGCTGAACGCGATGAAGGGCTGAGCGGTCCCGCGCAGGGCGGGGACTTGGGGCCCGCCCCGGCGCGTCCCGATCAGGTCCGCAGGAAGAAGTAGATCGTCATCGCCGCGCCCGTCACGATCACCAGCGCGCGCACCAGCTTCGGGTCGATC
>CAYZDB010000456.1:0-2030 GCA_964476985.1 uncultured Acidobacteriota bacterium
GGCCCGGCCCCGGCCGCGCGCGCCGCGGCGAGCAGCCCGGACCGCGCGGCGACGCGCGCGTCGGCGCGCACCAGCCGCGCCAGCGCGGGCCAGCCGGTCAGCGCCAGCAGCGCCGCGAGCACTACCGCCGACGGCGCGAGCCAGGCGGCCAGCACCATCACCAGGACGATCCGCGGGAACGACAGGACCGCGTCGCCCGCCCGCGAGAGCAGCGCGTCGACCAGCCCGCCGCCGAGCCCGGCCGCGAGCCCGATCGCCAGCGCCAGCAGCGCCGCGCCCAGGATCCCCGCCAGCCCGATCGCCAGCGAGACGCCCCCGCCGGCGGCGATCCGCGAGAGCAGGTCGCGCCCGAAGCCGTCGGTGCCGAGCGGGAAGCGCAGCGTCGTCAGCCGTGGCGCGCCGGCGGCATCGCGCGCCAGGGCGGCCAGCGGCACGCGTCGTTCGGCCCCGCCGCGCAGCCGGGCGACGACCTCGTCCCCGTCGATGCGCCAGGCCGCACCCGGCGCCCCGGCGTCGAGCGGCAGCAGCGCGCCGTCGGTCCCGACCAGCGCCGGCACGCGCGAACCGGGCGGCAGCAGGCGCAGCGCCGCGGGGGAGGCGCTGGCGAGCGGATCGGAGGGCGCCACGAGCGGGCCCAGCAGGCCGGCCGCCAGCACCGCCACGCAGAGCGCCAGCGGGACCGCGCGCCTCACCGCGGCGGCTCCTCGCGCAGCCGCGGGTCGGCGCGGCGGGCCAGCAGTTCGGCGAGCGCGCCCCCGGCCAGCACGAGCAGGGCGTAGAGCAGCAGCGAGCCGAGCGCGAGCGGCGCGTCGCGCGCCAGCAGCGCGCGCTGCGTGAGCGATCCCAGCCCGGGCCACGAGAAGACGACCTCGACCACCGCGGCGCCGCCGGCCAGGGCCGGGAGCCCGAGGCCGAGCAGGACCAGCGCGGGCTGCAGCGCGGCGCGGAAGGCCTGGTGCCAGATCACCCGGCGCTCCGGCACGCCGAGCGCGCGCGCCGTCGTCGCGGCCGGCGAGGCGAGGGCGCGGCGCATCGCGTCCCACTGGTGGCGCGCGACCGCGGCCGCGGCGGGGAGCGCGAGCACCGCCACCGGGAGCGCGAGGTGAGCGAGCAGGTCGAGCGGCGCGGCGGGTCCCGAGCCGGCGGGCGAGCGCACGTGCGACGCCGGCAGCCATCCCAGCTTCCAGGAGAAGACCAGGATCGCGACCAGCCCGAGCCAGAACGGGGGCGCCGCGTCGAGCGCCGGCAGCCCGAAGCGCACCGTCCAGGCGGCGAGCCCGCGCGGTCGCGCGGCGGCCCGGGTGCCGAGCGCGATCCCCAGCGCGAAGGCGGCGGCGAGCGCGGTCCCCGACAGCAGCAGGGTCGGGCCGAGCGCCTCGCGGAGCACCGCCGCGACCGGCCGCGAGCGGCTGAGCGAGATCCCCAGGTCGCCCCGCAGCAGGCCGCCGAGGTAGCGTGCGAAGCGCTCCGGGGCCGGCCGGTCGAGCCCCAGCGCGGCCTCCAGCCGGGCCCGGTCCGCGGCCGAGACGGAGGGATCGTCGCCCGGGCCGACCGCGCTGCCGGGCGCCGCCTCCAGCAGCGCGAAGACCAGGACCAGGACGAGCAGCAGCGTGACCAGCCATCCGCCGGCCCGCCGCAGGACCCGGGCCACCTGGCGGCCGCCGGCTCCCTGCCTCGCCTCTGCCTCCCGTTCGGCCATCCCGGCCCGTCCTCCGCGGCGCGCGCCGGCGCCGGTGCGGGGCGCCGGGGGCTGCGAACCGAAACGATACAAGGCATGCGGTCCCGGGCGCGCCCCCCCCACGGTGGCCGCAAGCCTGTTGGTGCGGCCGCCGGAAGGCCACTTCCGGCGCGGCTTTTCGCCGATCCGCCGGGGACGCCGGGAGTGCGCCTCGGGCCGGGGGGCGCCGGCCCCGGCTCCTTGCCACCGGCCGGGCCGTGGGCGCGCCGTCACCAACAGTCTTGCGGCCACCGTGGGTTCGCCGCGCTTTCGGCTTCGAAACCAGGGGTGCCCCGCGTCCGCCCGATCCCTA
>CAYZDB010000457.1:0-2011 GCA_964476985.1 uncultured Acidobacteriota bacterium
CAAGGTCGCGACCCAGCTGATGCTGGGCAAGACGCTCGACGAGCTCGGGCTGCTCGAGGCGCCGCGCGCGGCCGGCGTCTTCATCAAGCAGCCGGTCTTCCCGTTCACGCGGTTCCCGGGCGAGGACCCGATCCTCGGCCCGGAGATGAAGTCGACCGGCGAGGTGATGGGGGTCGGCGCGAGCTTCGGCGAGGCGTTCCTGAAGGCGCAATCGGGGGCGGGGATCGAACTGCCGACCGGGGGCGCAGTCTTCGTTTCGGTGCACGACCGCGACAAGGCGGGGCTGCTCCCGGTGGCGCGCGGCCTCTTCGAGCTGGGTTTCCGGATCGTCGCCACGTCCGGCACGGCGAGCTACCTGCGCGAGCAGGGGGTGCCGGCCGAGACGATCTTCAAGGTCAACGAGGGGCGGCCGCACGTCGTCGACCAGCTGCTCTCGGGCGAGATCCAGATGGTGATCAACACGCCGCTCGGCGCGCCGTCGTACTACGACGAGCGCGCGATCCGGTTCACGGCGCTGCAGCGCCGGGTGCCGCTGATCACCACCCTGACGGGCGCGGCCTCGGCGGTCGAGGCGATCCGGGCGGCGTGCTCGAACGGGCTTTCGTACCGCCCGCTGCAGGAGATCCACGCGCGATAGCGGCGCCGGGCCGGCGGCGCGGACGCGCCCGGCTTCCCGGCGGAGGCGATGGACGGGATGGACTACCAGGTGGTCGGCGGAACGCCGGGTCCGGAACTGGTCGAGGCGATCGTCGCGCTCTACGAGGCCGGCGGATGGTGGGAGGAGTCGCCCCACGCGCGGGCGATCATCCCGGCCACCGTGACCGGCAGCTTCTGCTTCGTGATCGCGCGCGAGCCGGGAGGCCGGGTGGTCGGGATGGCCCGGGCGATCTCGGACGGCGTCAGCGACGCCTACATCCAGGACGTCGTGGTGCTGGCAGAGTGCCGCGGCCGCGGGGTCGGCCGCGAGCTGGTGCGCCGCGTGCGCGACTTCTGCGCGGAGCGGCAGCTGGAGTGGATCGGGCTCGTGGCCGAGCCGGGCACCACTCCGTTCTACGAAGAGCTCGGCTTCGAGGTCCTGGACGGCTATGCAGCCATGCGCCTCGCGCGGTGACCGGCCGGAGTGCGTCCCGTTCCTGGGACTCGACTTCGCGCCGCTCACGATCGAAGACCAGGCGGAGCTGGAGCCGTTCCTGGCGCGCCACCCGCACGCGCTGTCGGGCTACACCTTCGCGACCTTCGTCGCCTGGGACCACGTCTTCCACTACTGCTGGGCCTTCACCCCCTCCGGGACGCTGCTCGTCGCGTTCCGCTTCACGCCGGACGGCCCGCTGCACCTGATGCAGCCGGTCGGGCCGCTCGACCCGGCGACGGCCGCGGCAATTGTCGAGGCCGGCCGCCGGCTCGAGAAGCCGCTGGCGATCATCGGCGTCGACCGGGCCTTTCTCGAGGCGCAGCCCGGGTTCGTTTCGGATTTCGTCGTGACCGAGGAGCCCGAGAACGCGAACTACATCTACCGGGCGTCGGACCTGGCCGAGCTGAAGGGCCGCCGCTACGCCAAGAAGCGCAACCTGATCGCGCAGGCCGAGCAGTCGTACGCCTGGAGCGTCGAGCCGATGACGCCCGAGCGGGTGGACGACGCCTTCGAGGTGATGCGGCTGATGGCCGAGGACGAGCCCCCCGTCTCGGAGTCGATGGAGCAGGACAACGAGGCGCTGCGCCGCACGCTGCGCGAGTTCGGGCGCCTTCGGCAGGAGGGGATCCTGGTCCGCGTCGACGGCGCGCCGGCCGGCTTCGCGCTGTTCGAACGGCAGACCCCCGAGACGCTGGTGATCCACTTCGAGCGGGCGCGGCGCGACGTCAAGGGGCTCTACCAGCTGGTCAACCGGGCCGCGGCCGAGGCGGCCGTGCGCGACGGCTTCGCCTTCATCAACCGCGAGGAGGACCTGGGCGACCCGGGGCTGCGCCAGGCCAAGGCCTCCTACGATCCGATCCGGCTGGAGATGGCGTACCG
>CAYZDB010000458.1:0-1998 GCA_964476985.1 uncultured Acidobacteriota bacterium
CGCGCGGACGGCTCTCCCCGGCCGGCAGGGGAGATCGCCCCCTACGTCGAGAGCATTCGCCGGACGCTCGACCAGCTCGTGCGGCACGTCCCCGAAGGCCAGCGCCTCGTCCTGATCGTCGATGGGCGAACCGACTACCGGGTGGCGCTGAACGAGCACCCCTCCGGCGACCGCGTCCTGCTCGAGGCGTACCCCAACCCGGAGCGCGGTCCCAAGGGCAGCCCCCGCTCCCCAGAGGCCCGGGCCCGCGACCGCGCGATGGCTCCCGTCGACGCGCTGCACCAGTTCCTGCGCCACACCTGCGCCGATCACAAGCGCGAGACGATCGCGTTCGGGCGCTCGCGCTCCGCCGTACTCCGCCGGGCCTTCCTCACCACGGTCTGGAAGAACCTGGTCAAGGGCCGCTCGGAACGCCGGCCCGACCGGACCACTCCCGCGATGGCGCTCGGCCTGGCCGCCGCACCCTGGAGTTGGCTCCAGGTCCTGGCCCAGCGGCTCTTCCCCACCCGCGAGCCCCTGCCCGACGCCTGGCGCTGGCTGCTGGGCTGACCCCCGAAGTGCCGCGGCCACCCCGGCCCCCCCGGCCCGACCCCCGGCTCCACAACAACAAGCTTGCGGCCACCGTGGGGGCCCGTTGTCCCGACCCGCGCTGCGGGGGGATCATGGGCGCCCGCACCCCCCCCGCCCGGAGGTTCTCCCGATGCTGATGCGCGACATCCTCGTCGCGGTGGATGGCTCTCCCGATTCCGACGCCGCAGTCGACGCGGCGGCCAGCCTGTGCCGCCCGGGCGAGGGGACGATCTACCTGCTGAACGTCCTGCCGCTCGGCCGCGCCGTGGCAGACGGTCTCGCCGGGCTTCCCCGGCGCCTCGCGATCGACGCCCTGTCGAGCCTTCCGGAAGGGGTGGCCGACGACGCCGGGATCGCGGCCAGCCCGATCCTCGCCGCGGCGGCGGCGCGGCTGCAGGGCAAGGGCGTGGCGGTCGAGAAGCGCGTCGAGTTCGGCCCGATCCCGGGCTGGATCCTCTCGCACGCGCGCGACAAGGACCTCGTGCTGCTGGGCCGGACCGGGACCGGCGGCAAGAGCCACGGCTCGGTGCTCGACCCCGTCGTCGCGGGCGTGCTGGCCGACACGATCATCCCGATGGCGGTCGTCGCCGCCCCGTTCCCGGGCCGGTTCGAGCGCCCGCTGCTGGCCTACGACGGCCGCGCCGGCTCCCACGCGGCGCTGACGCCCGCGCTCGAGCTGGCCCACGCCGCGGGCCTGCCGCTGACGATCCTTCACCTCCCCGGCTACGCGCCGAAGGAGAGCCTGGCGCACGTCCGCAAGCACCTCGACGACCACCCGGCGACGATCCGCTGGGTCGACGCGGAGGGGTCGGGCGGCGCGGTCGAGCGCGTGCTCGCGGCGCTGACCGGCTGGAAGCACGACCTGCTGATCGTCGGCCCCGCCGGCTATCGCGAGGAGGGGGACGGGACCGCCGAGTCGCCGGTGGAGTCGCTGCTGCGCCGTTCCCCGGTCCCGGTGCTCGTGCTGCGCTGACCGGGCCCCGCCCGCCTCGACGGAGAGATCGCGATGGAACCGAAGCTCGTCCTGCTCGCCACGCGCGAGGGGCTGGGACAGGTCAGGCCCGAGGATCGCGAGTTCGGGCTGGCGATGTTCGAGAAGTTCCTGCACACGCTCGAGTCGCAGCCGCGCCGGCCGGACGCGATCTGCTTCTACACCGAGGGGGTCCGGCTGGTCTGCGCCGGCTCGCCGGTCGTCCCCGCGCTGCAGCTGCTCGAGGGGATGGGGGTGCGGCTGATCGCCTGCGAGTCCTGCCTGCTGCAGTACGGGCTGCGCGACGCGGTCCGCGTCGGGACCGTCGGCGGGATGAAGGAGATCGTCGCCGAGCTGCTCTCGGCCGACCGCGTGGTGACGCTGTGATCGACACCGCGCTCGACGGCCGGACCGTCCTGGTCACCGGTGCGGCCGGCGGGATCGGCCGCGCGCTGGCC
>CAYZDB010000459.1:0-1998 GCA_964476985.1 uncultured Acidobacteriota bacterium
CGTCGTTGAGTCCGCTCTCGACGTCCAGCGCCTGGCGCACCCGCTCCGGCACCGACGGGTCGCTCACGACCTTCTGGCCGAGCGCCGCGTCGGTGGACGCGAGCATCGTCGAGAGCAGGAAAGCGGATGCGACGGTGACCCCCGGGAAGACGAGCAACGCTGCGCCCGTCCCGGCGAGCAGCGTCAGCGGCAGCCCGATGGCGAGCAGCCGCAGCGGCCAGCCGCGCACCTGCCGCAGCGAATGGAGGTCCAGCCGCGAGGCGTCGCTGAACAGCAGCAGGACCAGGGCCAGCTCGGTGATCCGCACGGCGGCCGTGCTCTCGACCTCAAAGTCGAGCACTCCCAGGCCGGACTTCCCGGCGACGAAGCCTGCGGCCACGAAGGCGATGGCCGAGGTGACGCCGCGCCGATCCAGCGGCCCGGAGAAAGCCGACCAGGCGACGATGATCGTCGCGACGACGGCCAGCGCCAGCACGGAACCCCTCCGCGGCGGCCGCCCGACGGGCTCCGACCGGGGCGCGATTCTATACCGCTCGCGGCTGGTTCCCGCGCCCATCCACTGCGCGCGCGGCCGTCGAGCGCCCCCGGGGACCGAGTGCCGAGGGCCACGGTCGGAAGGCGACGAGCGGCGATCGCCACGGCGTACTCCAGGTTGCTCGCGCGAGCCCGCCGGCAGTCCGGGCGCGGACCCGGTGAGCCGGGCCGCCAGTCCGGCTCAGGGACAGGCGGCGGGCGACGCGGCGATCTCGGCGTCCCGCGATCCCGTCTGCCCGGGGCCGGCATCGTCGTAGCTCCCGTTCGCGCCGCAGCCTCCGGCTCGCACGAGGTACCAGAAGCCTGCGCCTGGAGCAGGACCGGGGCCGTGCTCCAAGGTCGTCTCGGGCCGGTCGTCTGCAAGACACTCCTGCGTCGCGGAGCCGAAGCTCCCGCCCGAGGAGCGGAGGTCGCCCAGCCCGCCGCGCACCACGTCGTACGCTGTTGCGGCGGGGACGGCACTCCAACTCAGGAGCGCCGACGGGCCGGCCGGCGCCGGACGCGACACCAGCAGCGCGGGCGCTTCGGCCGGCGGCACGCAGCCGCAGCCCTCGTCCACCGTGCCGTCGCAGTCGTTGTCGACCTCGTCGCAGGTCTCCGTCGCGGGAGGGCCCGGCTCCGCGGTGCAGAGGACACCCAAGCCATCCGCGGAGCAGACGTTGATGCCGATGCGCGCGCATCCCCCCACGCCCGCGGAGCAGATCTCTCCGACCGGGAAATCCTCGTCGACCCAGACGTCGCAGTCGTCGTCAAGGCCGTTGCACTGCTCGGGGGAGGGCTCGCAGGCCAGGGGCGAGGCGCCGAGGCCCGGCGAAGCCGAGCTCAGAGCGGCCGGGAAGGCGAGGCCGGGCAGGAGAGCGGCGAGCGCGGCGGGAAGCAGCACGAGACGGCTCAACATGGAAATCTCCGGAGCGGGCGCGGGTATCTATACCGCGAGCGGGAGCCGCGGTGCACCCGTTTCTCCGGCAGAAAGACCTTCGGGAGTCGTCGCGAGCCGGCTCTGCGCGATGGCTTCGGCGACGTGTTCGGCCAGGGGCTCGGTTCGACCGCGGGCCGGCCATGGTCAATTCGCAAGTCACCTGCCGGCGAGGAGCAAGCGGGGACGACGCGGAAACAGACAGGTCAGTCAGCGCGCCAGGAGCTGAGCGACGGCGCGGCGACGGTGCGCGGACGGCGTCGGCTCTGCAGAAAAAAAGGCGCGGCCGGCGGCCGCGCCTCGCATCGTTTGCGGTGTGGACCGGTTACCGACGCGCGCCCCTCTGCAGCGCCGCCCAGAGCGAATCCGACACGGCGATCCGCTGGTCGGGCGACAGGTTGCCCACGGCCTTCAGGTTCGCCGGCAGGGTGGAGTCCGCCGGCAGCATCGACAGGAGCTGGCCGATGGTGGTGAAGACGGTCGGGGCAACACGGTTCTCGAGTTCGGTGACCTGCAGCTTGCGGCTCATCCAGCTCTCCTCCGGCGGG
>CAYZDB010000460.1:0-1946 GCA_964476985.1 uncultured Acidobacteriota bacterium
ACTACGGCGACGGCGTGACCGAGAGCTTCCTCGACGCCGGGCAGCCGGCCTCCGTTTCGTTCAAACACGACGGCTCGTCGCTCTGGGTCTGCGTGGACGCGCCGCTGGGGAGCGCGGCCTCGCGCACGATCGCGCTCTACCTGGATCCGCAGGGGGACGGAGGCCTGAACCCGAGGGCCGCCGACGCCGCTCTGTCGGTCGTGGTCGAGAGCGGTGTGCGCGCCAGCCGGCACGGGGATGCGGCCGGAACCGGGTGGGCTCCCCGGCCCGGCCTCGAGCCGCACTGGAGCGCCGCGGTGCAGGTGGCACGCGCGCGGGAGTCGGCCGAGTTCCGGGTCTCGATCATCGGCCTGCAGGCCGGCACCTGCGGCCTTCCGTTTCGCCTCGCGGTCGAGCACGCCGACCCCCTCGGGCCGGGCACGAGCGCGGTCTGGCCCGTCGGCGCGGCCCCCACCGTCCCCGCGGGCTGGCGTGCCGCCGAAGCCGACGACTCTCCCTGCGCCTGCGGTGGCCTGTTCGACGCCCTGGCCGACGCCGAACTGCGGGCCTCCCAGGCGGGCACGAACTTCGGCTCCGACGGCACGCTGCTCGTCGCGCAGGGCGACGACGAGTCGCGGAGCCTGCTGCGGTTCGACGTCACGCCCAGCATTCCGATCGGGGCGACGGTGCAGGCCGCGCGGCTGGAACTGCCGCTCCGCGCGGCGCTCGGAACCGTCCCCTACACGGTCGAGGTGCGCCGCGTCGACGGCGCCTGGGACGAGGCGACGGTGAGCTGGTCGTCGCAGCCCGCCGCCGGACCGGTGCACGCCAGCCGAACCTCGACCCTGGCGGCGGGGATCCTCGGGATCGAAGTGACCCCGCTCGTTGCCGCGTGGGCCAATGCCGGGCAGATCGAGCCGTCGCTGCAACTCGCGACGCCCACCCCAGGCGCGACGCTCGAGATCGACAGCCGGGAAGCGCTCGGCGCGGACGGGCCGCCGCGGCTCCGCGTGCTGTGCGGGATGCCAGCCACCGAGGTACCACCCGACCTGAGCGCCCGCGACGCGGCGCAGCAGGCCGACCGCGCGCGGCTCTCCGCCGCGTCGACCGAGCCGATCCGGCTCCTGACCGAGGAGGCGACGGGCGGGGTCCACTTCGCAAGCTTCGAGCTCGAGCCGCCTTCGGTGATCGCGCCGGACGGCGCATCCCGCGCGCGCTGGTTCCTGGGCGAGTACCGCGCGCTGCTTCGCACCCCCGATCCGGCGACGGAGTGGCAGCTCGTGCGGCGCGCCCGGGACGACCGGCACCTCTTCTTCCGGCAGCGTCACGGCGGGATTCCGGTCTTCCCGAGCGGGCTGGTCGTTCACCTGGAGGGGCGCCGCGTGGTGGGCATCGCCGGCCGCTATGCTCCCGACCTGGCGCTCGACCCCGAGCCGCGCCTCAGCGCCGCGCAGGCGGAGGCGATCGCGACCACCCACGCCGGCGCACCGCTCCAGCAGCTCGCCCGGACGGGGCTCGTCGTCTACGCGCCGGCGCTGCTCGACGATCGCGGAGTCCGCCCGCCGCGCCTGGCGTGGGCCGTCCGGCTCGACGCAGAGATCGTCCTCGTCGACGCCGCGAGCGGAGCCGTCCTGGAGCGGCTGCCGCGCGACGCGTCGTGGTTCGATCTCAAGCTGATGAACGGCGACGACGACGGCCCCTACTCGCCGGGATACAAGTGCTGGGTCCCGCTGACCATCTGGTTCGACGAGCACGGCTACAACGCCGGCAGCCCCGATGCCGAGGGTTGGGCGGCCTGGAACGCGATCCAGGCGACCGACGCCTACTTCTGGGACGTTCACCAGCGCGATTCGTACGACAACTTCGGCGGGACGATCCACATGGCGATCCACGTCGGGACCGCCGCGAGCTGGGGCAAGCAGGGGTTCCCGCAGGCCACGTCCAGTTCCATCTGCGACTTCCTGCAG
>CAYZDB010000461.1:0-1944 GCA_964476985.1 uncultured Acidobacteriota bacterium
GGCGGCGTCGGGCGGGCGGCGCGCCGGCTCCTTCTCGACCATCCACGCCGCGAGGCGGCGCAGCCGCGCCGGCGCGCCGGGCATCGCGCGGCGCGGCTCGGGCACGGGGTGGCGCAGGTGCGCGGCGAGGATCTCGACCGCCGAGTCGCCGGTGAAGGGCGGTGCGCCGGCCAGCATCTCCCACAGCACGATCCCGGCGCTGTAGACGTCCGACGCGGCGGCGATCGAGCGCTCGCCGCGCGCCTGCTCGGGCGAGACGTACTCGGGGGTGCCGACGAACTGGCCGGTCGCCGTGAGCGCCAGCTCGTCCGCGGCGCGAGCCAGTCCGAAGTCGAGCAGCACGACGCGCGGCGGGGCTGGCTCCCGCGCCGGGCTCGGCTCCCGCGCCGGGTCCGGCTCCCGCGCCAGGAACACGTTCGCCGGCTTGACGTCGCGGTGCAGGCCGCCTTCGGCGTGGAGCGCGGACAGCGCCTCGAGCAGGCCGCGCAGCACGCGCTCGGCCTCGTCCGGCGGCAGCCGCGGCTCGCGGCGCAGCCGCTCGCGCAGCGTCTCGCCCTCGAGCAGGTCCATCACCAGGTAGAGCAGCCCGTCGTGCTCCCCGATGTCGTGGACCCGCACCAGCCCGGGGTGATGGACGCGGCGCGCGATCCGCAGCTCGCGCTGCAGGCGGGCCAGCGGCTCGGGCCCGTCGTCGCCGCGCGGGAAGAGGACCTTCAGCGCGACGGGCTGGCCGGCGACGCGGTCGACCGCGCGGTAGACCTCGCCCGCGCCTCCGACGCCGAGACGCGGGCCCAGCTCGTAGCGACCGGCGAAGAGCGAGCCGGGGCGAAGCGCGGTGAAGCGCGACAGGCGGCCCGCGGCGGCCCCCGGGTCGACCGGGAGCGTCGGGGGGCAATCGGGCTCGCCGTCCCCGGGAGGAGGCGGCGCGGAGACGGGGGTGTCGGTCACGGGCGGAGTGCTACGGCAACGCGGGGGCGAATTCAAGCGGAGCGCGGGTCCGCGGGGGTGGAGGGGCCGCAGGGGCGGGAGGGTCCCGGGCCGGACGAGCCCGCGTGCTACGCTTCGCCCGCCGCGCCGCGACACGGCGCGACGCCCCGGGGGGCCCTGCCATGTCGTCGCGTCGCTCCGAAAGAGAGCAGCAGATCGCCGCCGTGCTGCTGGTCACGTTCTCGTCGCTGCTGCTGGGGATGCTGCTGCTGGAGTTCATCCTGGTCGGGACGAATCCGCTCAAGCTGACGCTGGGCGGCGACTTCCTCAACAAGTCGCGGATGGACTACGTCATGCCGCTGATCATCGGCTACCTGCTGATCGGCGCGGCGGGGTTCGTCGGGACGCTGGGACTGACCGCGGTCTACGGGCCGGAGGGGCGGCTCGAGACCGAGGTCGTGAAGCTCTCGGCCCTGGGGTACTTCCTCACGTCGTACTGGCTCTGGTCGGCGGTCTTCATGGTCCAGCACAAGATCACGCTGCTGGCCGACAAGCCGACCGATCCGCCGGAGTGGCTGCTGCAGATCTACGACGCCTCGGACGCGCTCTGGGCGCTGCCGTCGTGGGGGGCGCTGGGTTGCTCGCTGCTGCTCTACGCCGGGCTCTGGCAGCTGCTTGGGCGCGGCGCGACGCTGCTGCCGCGGGTCGCGTCGTGGGCCTTCCTGGCGCTGGCGGTCTCGCGCTTCCTCGACCTGATCTACGTCGGCACGCGTGGCAGCGGCGTCGTCAACCGCGGCGGGTTCGACTTCGCGATGCTGAACGACAGCTTCTTCATGATCGTGCAGATCGTCGCGTTCTTCCTGGCCGGCGCCGCGCTGTTCAAGGAGAAGGGGGTCTTCAAGCGGCAGAGCCGGGCGTAGGCTCGCCGCGGGCCGGCACGGAGGCCGGCGGCGGGCCGGCCCGGCGGCCGGCCCCTTGTATCTTGCTCAGGCCACCCCAAGCAGGCGGGCGGCTGTT
>CAYZDB010000462.1:0-1936 GCA_964476985.1 uncultured Acidobacteriota bacterium
GTGGCCACCGTGGCCGCCGTGGCCGCCGTGGCCGTGCTGGCCGCGCTGCAGGCCGCCGCGATCGCCCCGCTCGCCGCGGTCGCGTCCGCCGCGCCCCCCGCGCCCGCCCCGATCGCGGTCGCCGCGCCCCCCGCGCTCGACCGGCGGCGGGGGCGGCGGGGCGCCCGGATTGGGCCAGGCCTCGATCTCGAACAGGCCGGCCTCGGCCCCCATCAGCCCGGGCTTCGGCTTGGCGATCACCTCGAAGGCGACCTCGTGCCGCGGCAGGCCGAAGCGGGCCCGCGCCGCGGCCAGCGCCTCGGTCAGGTCACGGCCGGTGAATCGAACGCGCTCTTCGCTCAAGGTCGTCTCCCTCCGGCCGCTCAGCGGGCCTTGGCGCCCGCGGGGGCCGCGGCCGGCGGCGCAGCGTCGGCGTGGCGGTTGATGAAGTACTGCTGGACGATCCCCAGCACGTTGCTGACCAGCCAGTAGAGGACCAGCCCGGCCGGCATGTAGAGGAAGAACCAGGTGAAGACGACCGGCATGATCAGCATCATGCGCTGCTGCGCGCGCTGCTGAGGATCCTCGGTCTTGGTCATCGTCATGACCTGCTGCAGGAGCTGCGTCGCGCCCATCACGATCGGCAGGACCCACCAGGGATCGGCGGCCGACAGGTCGTGGATCCAGCCGATCCAGGGCGCACCGCGCAGCTGCACGCTGACGGTCAGCAGCGAGTACATCGCGAGCATGACGGGGAACTGCAGCAGCAGCGGGAGGCAGCCCGTGAGCGACGCCATCGGGTTGACCCCCTCGCGCTTGTAGAGCTCCATCATCTCTTCGTTCATCTTCTTCCGCGAGTCCATGTCGCGGCTGTCCTTGTACTTCTCCTTGATCTTGTGGATCTTCGGCTGGACGCGGGCCATGTCCTGCTGCGTCTTCCGCATCTTCACCATCGAGCGGTGCATCAGCGGGAAGAAGACCAGGCGGATCAGCGCCGAGAGCGCGACGATCGCCCAGCCCCAGTTGCCGATCAGGCCGTGCAGCCACTCCATCGCGGCGTAGAGCGGCCGGGCCAGCCAGCCCCACATCCCCCACTGGATCAGGCCCGAGAGCGAGAGGCCCAGCGCGGCGTCGGTCTTCTGCAGCACGGGGCTCGACTTGGGGCCGACGAAGAGCGTCAGCGCCGGGCTGGCGCTGCCGATCATCAGCTGCCGCTCCTCTCCCTTGGGCGCGCCGGGGATCGGGAAGACGCGCAGCTCCGAGGCGGCCTGCGCGGCGGGGATCATCGCCACCGCGAAGTACTGCTCGTCGAGCGCCAGCCAGCGCGGGCCGAGGCCGGCCGGCCAGGCGATGTCCCCCTCCTGCTTGGCGGGGCTGAAGACCGTCGGCTTCTCCGCGAGCGCGGCGACCGCCAGCCCGCGGTAGGCGTACTGGTTGCGGCTCGCCGGGTCGGGCGTCGCGCCGACGCCGGGCCCCCAGGTCATCACCGCGCCGGGCACCGGCTGTCCCTGGCGCGCCAGGCTCCACTCGACGCGCGCGGTGAACAGGTCGTCGCCCGGGATCCAGAGCGACTTGGCGACCTCGAGCCCGGCGCCGTCGGCCCAGCGGAAGGCGATGCGCTGCGTGCCCGCGGGCAGGCTGCGCGCGGCCAGCTCCTCCGCCGTCGGCGCGGTCCGGTCGACGACGTACCAGGCGTCGTTGATCTGCTTGAAGAGCGTGGGGTCGTGGGGGTCGATCGAGAGCGGGTTCCGGTCGAGCGCGCGCGACTCGCTCGAGACCAGGTCGACGAACCCCTTCGAGGCGTCGCCGGGAACCTTCTCGTAGCCCGGCAGCTTCCACGAGACGACCTTGCCGCCGCGGGCGGTCAGCGCGATCTCGTGGTGCGGCGTGCGGATCTCGATCAGTGGCTGGTTCTCGGCCCCGGCGATCGCGGGACCCGTGACGGCGGGCTGGCCGG
>CAYZDB010000463.1:0-1923 GCA_964476985.1 uncultured Acidobacteriota bacterium
GACGCCGCAGGCCTACCTCGCGCTGGCCCAGGCGCTGCGCGACCGTCCGGCCGGAGGCGAGGTGCTCGAACTGGTTCGCGCCGACGGCGTGATCACGCGCTTCGACCGCGACACGGGCGCCTTCCTCGCCTTCGAGCGCGACGGCGTGATCCGCACCTTCTTCGTCCCCAACGACGGCGAGCGGTATTTCCGCCGCCAGGCAGCGAGGCCGCGACGATGACCCCTGACGACCCGGTGACCGAGTACCTCGCGGAGCGCGGCGTCGCGTCGCGGCTGGTCGAAGGCGGGCTCGCGGGCCTCGCCGACCGCTGGGAGGCGATCGTCGACGCGCTCGAGGACGGCTACGACCTGACGCTCGACGACTGGCTCAACGACATGGACCTGCGCGACATCCTCGCTGGCGCGCTGGCGGTGGCGCCCGGCGCCGTGCGCACCGCGGCCTCGGCCCAGGTCGCCGAGGCCGACCGGCGCTTTCTCGCCGCGACGCTCCCGACCGGCGCGCCGCTCTGGGGCGAGGAGATCGCGGCCGAGGAAGGGCACGACCCCGCGACGCAGCCCTGGTTCTTCCGGCGACCGAAGCGGCCCGGGCCGGAACTGGCGGCCGAGCTGGAGGATGCCGGCCTCGCCTGAACCCGGCCCGAACGCTGCGGCGCGCGGCAGCCGCTGTGCGAAGATACCGGGTGGCCGGGAGATCGTCCGGATCGCCGCGCCGGCCCGGCCGCGGGAGGCTCCCATGACGATCCGACTGGCTCGCGTCGCGCTGCTCGTCCCGCTGGTCCTGGCCGTCGCGCCGCGGTCCAGCGCCCAGTCGACGGCACCGTCGACCCCGCCCCGCCAGCTCGACCTGGCCCACGTGACCGATCGGGTCCTGACGGGCGATTTCGACGCCATGGTGGAGCGGCGGCTGATCCGCTTCGTCGTCCCGTTCAGTCGGACCCTCTATTTCAACGACAAGGGGCGGGAGCGGGGCTTGACGGCCGATACCGTCCGCGACTTCGAGCGCTGGATCAACAAGAAATACGGGGCGAAGCTCGGCAAGCGTCCGATCACGGTGGCGATCATTCCGACGACGCGCGACGCGCTGCTGGAGAGCGTGACGGCCGGCCGCGCCGACGTGGCCGCAGGCAACCTCACCGTGACCGAGGAGCGCCTGGCGATCGTCGACTTCGCCGCGCCGCCGGAGCTCTCGAAGCCGGTGAACGAGGTCCTCGTCACCGGGCCGAAGTCCCCCCCGGTCGCCTCACTGGACGACCTCGCCGGGAAGACGCTCCACGTCCGCCCGAGCTCGAGCTATCACGCGAGCGTCGTGGCGCTGAGCGAACGGCTCACAAAGGCAGGAAAACCGGCGATCCGGATCGTCCCGCTCCCCGACGAGCTCGAGGACGAGGACGCGATGGAGATGCTCAACGCCGGCCTGCTGCAGCTGCTGGTGGTCGACGATTGGAAGGCCACGATGTGGGCCCAGATCCTGCCGTCGATCAAGGTTCGCGGCGACGTCGTGCTGAAGAGCGGCGTGCGGATCGGCTGGGCGATCCGCAAGGGCAGCCCGGGGCTGCAGGCCGAGATCGACGACTTCTACCGGAACTTCCTCAAGAAGCAGGCCGTGGGCCCGGCGCGGCTCAAGCAGTACATGTCCCGGGTCAAGCAGATGAAGGACCCGACCGGCTCCAGCGAGCTCCGGCGCTTCGAGCAGACCATCGCGCTGTTCGAGAAGTACGGCCAGAAGTACGGTTTCGACCCGCTGATGCTCGCCGCCCAGGGGTTCCAGGAGTCGCAGCTCAAGCAGGACGCCAAGAGCCACGTCGGAGCGGTCGGGGTGATGCAGGTCATGCCGGCCACGGGGGCCGAGCTCAAGGTCGGCGACATCCAGCAGATCGAGCCGAACATCCACGCCGGCACGAAGTACATGGACCAGCTGATGAC
>CAYZDB010000464.1:0-1917 GCA_964476985.1 uncultured Acidobacteriota bacterium
GAGGGGTTCGAGGTCTCGAACCTGGGGCCCGACCTGCCGCTGCCCAGCCTCGAGCGCGCGGTGCGCGAGCTGCGGCCCGCGCTGGCCTTCGTCTCCGTCTCCGCGCCGCGCGACCTCGCCGCCTTCGGCGTGCAGCTGGCCGCGCTGGCGCGCGAGGTCGCGCCGCTGGGGACGGCCGTCGTGGTCGGCGGCCGCGCGCTCGAGGGGGCGCACCTCCCGTCCGAGCCGAACCTCCACGCCGGGCGTACCATCGGGGAACTCGTCGCCTTCGCGCGCGGCCTGCGCGTGGCCGAGGGCGGCGCGCGGGGGTAGCCGGTGCGCCAGGTCACGCTGGGTGTCGCCGGGATGCACTGCGCGGCCTGCCAGGGGCGCGTGCAGAAGGCGCTCGCCGCGCTGCCGGGGGTGGGCGACGCCAGCGTCAACCTGGTGACCGGACAGGCCGCGGTGAGCTACGACCCCGCGGCCGTCTCGCCGGCGCAGCTGGCCGCGGCGGTGCGCGCGCTGGGGTACGAGGCCTCGCTGCCCGACCCGCGTGTCACCGCGATCGAGGAGCAGGCCCGCCAGGACGCCGAGCGCGCGGCCGAGTCGCGGGCCCTGTCCCGGCGGGCCGCGTTCGCGGCGGCAGCCAGCCTGCTGGCGATGCTGCTCTCGATGCCGCTGATGGCGGCGCTCGCGGGAGACCACCACGCCGCGGCCTCGGACCCCCTGATGCGGGCCGCGATGCGCTGGCTCGACCCGCCGCTGCGCGCGGCCTTCCCCTGGGCCTACCGCCTGCCGGCCGCAGCGCTGGGGGGCGCGCTGATCGCGCTGACGCTGGCGACGATGGGCTGGGCCGGCGGCCGCTTCTACGCCCGGGCCTGGGCCGGCGCGAAGCGCGGCTCGGCCGACATGAGCACGCTGATCGCCGTGGGCACCGGCGCCGCCTTCGCCTTCTCGGTGGCGGCGACGCTCGCCCCCGGCTTCTTCCTGCGGCACGGCGTCGCGCCCGAGGTCTACTACGAGGCGGTGACGATGATCGTCGCCCTGGTGCTGCTCGGGAACGCGCTGGAGGCGCGGGCGAAGCGCCGGACCTCGGCCGCGCTGCGCGCGCTGGCCGAACTGCAGCCGCCGCGCGCGCGGGTCGTGCGCGACGGCGCCGAGGTCGAGCTGGAGGTGGGGCAGGTCCGGCCCGGCGACACGGTGCTGGTCCGGCCCGGCGAGCGGATCGCGGTCGACGGGATCGTGCTCGCCGGCGCGTCGGCCGTGGACGAGGCGCTGGTCACCGGCGAGTCGGTGCCGGTGGCCAAGGGCGCGGGGGACGCCGTGATCGGCGGGACGGTCAACGGGAACGGCGCGCTGACGCTGCGCGCGACCACCCTCGGAGCCGAGTCGGTGCTGGCGCGGATCGTCGAGCTGATGCGCTCGGCGCAGGCGACGCGGGCCCCGATCCAGGGGTTGGCCGACCGGGTCAGCGCGGTCTTCGTGCCGGTCGTGATCGGGATCGCGGCGCTGACCTTCCTGGCGTGGCTGGCGCTCGCGGGCGAGGGGGCGCTGGTCCGCGGGCTGGCGGCCGCGGTCTCGGTGCTGATCATCGCCTGCCCCTGCGCGATGGGGCTGGCCGTGCCGACTGCGGTGATGGTGGCGACCGGCAAGGGGGCGCAGCTCGGCCTGCTGATCAAGGGGGGCGAGGCGCTGCAGCGCGCGGGGAGCGTCGACACCATCGTGCTCGACAAGACGGGGACGCTGACGGCGGGGGCGCCGCGCGTGACCGGAATCGTCGCGCGGGACGGCGACGACGCCGCGCTGCTGCGCCGGGCGGCCTCGCTCGAGCGCGCGTCCGAGCACCCGCTGGCCGCGGCGATCGCCGCCGCCGCGCGCGAGCGCGGCCTGCCGCTCGACCCGGTCGAGGAGTTCACGGCCGTCCCCGGCCGCGGGGCG
>CAYZDB010000465.1:0-1915 GCA_964476985.1 uncultured Acidobacteriota bacterium
CGCTGGCCGCGGTGCGGAGCCACGCCGCCGTCGTCGATGCCGAGCTGGCGCGCGTCGTCGGGGGGGCACCGGCCGTGACGATCGTCGGCTGGCCGGGCCGGGCGGGCGGCTGGGAGCGCGGGTTCGCGGCCTGGCCGGTTGCCTTCGGTGCGATCCCCTCGCCGGTCGATCTCGAACAGGTCGCTCCGACCTTCCTGGCCGGGGCGGGGTTCTCGGTCGACTCCCGGATCTGTGGGGAGGCTCTCGGAGGTTCCGCCTGGGCGGGGGACCGGCGCAGGACGCGGGCGCGGGTGGCCGCCCCCTCCGGTGCCGAGGCCGGCGGCGCGCTCGAAGCGGACGTCCTCGAGCGGTTGCGGAGCCTCGGGTACGTGGACTCCCGGTAGCCGGCGGCTGCCCGGAACCAATCTGGAAACAGTTTTCTTGTTTACCCCGCGCCCGCACCGTATACTCCGCCGGCACGAGGTCCAGATGAGCGAGCCGACGACGAACGCCAACCCAGCCGAGCTCGTATTCGCCCGCCGGCGGGACATCTCCTTCCAGGACTTCGGGGGGGAAGGGCTGCTCGTCGTCCCGCGCCAGTCGCTGCAGATCGTCCTCAACGGGACGAGCCTGCGGCTGCTGCAGCTCCTCGACGGCCGCCGCACGGTGTCCGACCTCGTTGCCGCATTCGCCGCGGAGTACGACGCTCCCCCGGCCGGGACCCTCGAGGCCGACCTGCTCGCCGCGCTCGCCGAGCTCGAGCAGCACGGCGCGATCGAACGCCTGCCTCACGACTGACTCCGAGCAGAACGCCCCGCCGCCGCGCGACCAGGAGCCCCGCCGTGAGCATCACCGTCAGCACACTGATGGAACGGGCCTACGAGCAGTCCCGCCCGATCACCGCGCAGCTCGAGCTGACCTACAAGTGCAACCTGCTCTGCTCGTTCTGCTACAACGCGCCGAAGCAACGCTCCGAGCTGGTCGGCGACCAGTGGCTCACGGCGCTCGACCGGCTGCAGGCCGCGGGCACCTTCACGATCACGCTGACCGGCGGCGAGCCCTTCGTCCACCGCGACTTCTGGCAGATCGCCGAGGGGGTCCGGGAGCGCGGCCTGGTGCTGAAGGTCTACACCAACGGCGTGCTGCTCGCCGATCGCGCCAAGGTCGAGCGTTACGCCGAACTCGCACCGTTCGACACCGAGATCAGCCTGCACGGCGCCCGGGCGTCGACGCACGATCGCCTGACCGGGATCCACGGCTCGTTCGACCGCCTCATGGAAGCGCTGGGCAACCTCTCGTCGGCCGGCGTCAAGGTCACGCTGAAGACGCCGATCACGCGGCTGAACCAGCGCGAGCTGCGGGAAGTGGACGAGGTCGGGGAGCGCTTCGGGTACAAGGTCACGTACGACACGAACATCACCCCGACCGACGACGGGGACCTTGGCCCGCTCTCGCTGGCCGCCGACAAGGAGTTCCTGATCGCGTTCCTGGCGGACCAGGTCCGGCGCGGCCGGCGCGGGCTCAACCCGCGGCCGGTCGAGAAGATGAAGCAGAACTGCGGGACGGGGCGGACCACGGTCACGATCGACCCGTACGGGGACGTCTTCCCGTGCATCGCCTGGCGCCGGAAGGTCTGCAACATCCTCGAGGTCGAGGACTTCGCCGCGGTCTGGCAGGGCCGGGCCGGCCGGAACGAGACCCTCGAGTTCGTCCGCAAGGTGGCCGACGAGGTCCCGCGCTCGACCCTCGCGCCCCACGAGGAGGGGGGGTTCGCGTCCTTCTGCCCCGCCGTGGCGGAGAAGGAGACCGGGGACGCCTATGCCTTCTACGGGGCCGCCCGGGTCTCCGGGCTGGTCAAGCTGGAGGCCTTCCGCCGACTGCGCGGAGAGCCGGGGGCCGTGACCGAGGGAGAAACACTTGCCACGGACGGAAAACC
>CAYZDB010000466.1:0-1911 GCA_964476985.1 uncultured Acidobacteriota bacterium
TGCAGTTCGCGCAGGGTTGCCCGGCCTGCGGGGGACGCGGCCGCACGGTGCGCAAGCGCTGCGCCGAATGCGGCGGCGACGGGAGGATCTCGACCGAGCGGACCGTCCGGGTGCGGATCCCGGCCGGCGTCGACGACAGGACCCGGGTGCGGGTCGCGGGCGAGGGGGACGGCGGATACCTCGGCGGCCCGCCGGGGGACCTGTTCGTCGACCTCAGCGTGCGGCCGCACGCGACCTTCTCGCGCGACGGGGCCGACATCCACGCCACGCTGACCGTCGGGTTCGCCGACCTGGTGCTGGGCGGGAGCTTCGAGGTGCCGACGCTGCACGGCCCGGAGACGGTCGAGATCGCCCCGCGGACCGCGCCGGGAACGCCGCTGGTGCTGCGCGGGCGAGGCGTCCCGCGGCTGGGACGGAGCGGTCGCGGCGACCACATCGTGCACGTCACGGCCCGGCCGCCGCAGGCGATGGAGCCGCGCGAGCGGGAGCTGTGGCAGGAGCTGCGCGCGCTGGAGAGCGAGCGGCGCGCGGCGGCGTCCGAGTCGGGAGAGCCTGCCGACCGCAACCTCTTCGAGCGCGTCAAGGATTTCCTCGGTGGCGAGCGATAGGCTGCGCGTGCCGGGGACCTGGTACCGCGTGCGGGCCAGCCTGCCGCGCGCCGCCGAGGACCTCGCGCTGGGGGCGCTCGACCGGGCCGGGTCGACCGGCTCGTCGATCCTTCCGGCGGGACCGCGGCGCGTGGCCTGCGACGCCTGGTTCGAGAGCGCCGCCGCGGCGGCCGCCGGGCTCGCCGCGCTGCGCGCGATCGAGGGGGCGAAGCTCGCGACCGAGGCCCCGGAGCCGGTGACCGACGAGGGCTGGCTCGACGCCGCGGCGCGCCCGCGTCCGCCGGTGCTGGCCGGACGCTTCGCGGTCCTCGACCGGGCCCCGGACCGAGCGGGCGCCGGGTCCGCGCTCGACGGGCGGGAACTGCTCGTCATCCCCGCCAGCCGGGCCTTCGGGACCGGCGAGCACCCGACGACGCGGCTCTGTCTCGAGCTCCTCTCCGAGCGCGTCCGGCCGGGCCACGAGCTGCTCGACCTGGGGACCGGCTCCGGGATCCTCGCGATCGCCGCCGCGCGGATCGGCGCGCGGCGCGTGCTGGCGCTCGACATCGACCCGGCGGTGCTCGAGGTGGCGGCGGAGAACGTGGCCGCGCACGGCGTCGCCGGGCAGGTCCGGCTGGCGGCCGGCAGCTGGCATGCGGCCGCTCCCGGCACCCTCTACGATGGCGCGATCGCGAACATCCACCGCACCGCGCTGGTGCGGGGCGCGCGTGCCGTCGCCTCGCGACTGCGGCCGGGCGGATTCGCGGTTCTCTCGGGATTCCTGCGCGCCGACCAGGACAAGGTCGAACGCGCCTGGGCCCGCGCCGGGCTGCCGCGCGAGGCGGCGCGGTACGACGGCGAATGGGTCGCGCTGGCGGTGCGATCGGAAGGGGCGACGCGGTGATGGAACACCCGGAACTGGGCGGCGGCGCGCACCGGGCGCTGGCGGCCGCGGCGCTGGCGCTGGCCCTGTTCGCCGGCTGCGGGCCGCGGCCGGGCGCGGCCGGCGGGGCGGTCGACCTGGCCGCCGCACGGGCGCGGCTCGAGTCGGGCGATGCGCTGGGCGTGGTCGAGCTGCTGCGCGAGCGCGCCGGGCAGGATCCCGAGCGCGTCGAACTGCTCGCGGCCGCGTACGAGGCGATCCCCACCGCCGACATCGAGGCCGCCGAGCGCTTCGCCCCGCTCGGGAAGTCGGACGACCCGCGGCTGGTGCTGGTCGCGGCGCGCGCGGCCGCGCGCGCCGATCAGCTCGAGGACGCCGAGGCGATACTGAAGGGGGGGGACGCCCCGCAGCCGGGCCCGGCAGAGATAGCGGTCGGGTACG
>CAYZDB010000467.1:0-1909 GCA_964476985.1 uncultured Acidobacteriota bacterium
AGATCGGGCCGCGCGGTGATCTACGTCGACACGTCGGTCCTGCTGGCCCAGCTGCTGGCGGAAGACCGGGTGCCCGCGGAGGCCCTCTGGCGCGAGACCCTGGTCACCAGCCGGCTGTCGGAGTACGAGCTGTTCACCCGGTTGAACGCGCACCGGCTGGCGGCGAGCCACGGCGACGCGGCCCGCGCGCTGCTCTCGCGCCTCGCGCTGGTCGAACTGGCCCCGCCGGTGCTGGCGCGGGCGCTCGAGCCGTTCCCGCTGCCGGTCCGCACGCTCGACGCGCTGCACCTGGCGAGTCTGCACTTCCTGCGTGGCCTGGGGCGCGAGGTCGCGCTGGCGACCTTCGATCAGCGCCAAGCGCAGGCCGCCCGGCGCCTGGGGATCGACCTGGCGAAGGTCTAGCCCTAGGGCGTCCGCTTCAACTCGAGCGTCTGCCCGCGGCGCAGCACCGTCACCGAGAACGGCGAGTCGGCCTTGAGCTGGCGCAGCAGCGCGACGATCTTCTCGCCGGCCTCGGCGTCGGCCACGCTGATCCCGCCCACCGCGAGGATCACGTCGCCCCCCAGCGTGACGCGGTCGCCGGCCACCGTGACCGGCACCGTGCCCCCCTTGAGCCCCAGCTTCTCGGCGGCCGAGCCGGGCCGCACGTGCTGGACCAGGAGCCCCGCCGGCTGCGGCAGGTTGAGGATCCCGGCGAACTCCCCCTTGACCAGCATCGCCTCGAGCCCGTTCCAGGGAACCCCTTCCGCGACGATCCGCTTGATCGTCCCGGCCGACACGGCGTAGCCGGAGGTCGCCGGCGTGCGGGTCGGCACGCCGGTCACGACGCCGACCAGGCGCCCCGCCAGGTCGAACATCGGCGCCCCGAGCTGGCCCGGGTGGGCGGCGTCGCTCTCCAGCAGCTCGGCCTTGGAGAGGCCGGCGTAGATGATGTTCGCCGAGCGGCGCGAGGCGAGGTGCCCGACCGACAGCGCGTGGGCCCCGGCCTCCGGGGCCGAGATCACGACGACGCGGCTCCCCAGCTCGGGAGAGACCGGGTCGGTCAGCGTCGCCGGCACGGCCTTCTCCGGGGCGCGATCGAGCTTGAGCACCGCGAGGTCGGCCAGCGTCTGGAGCGAGAGCAGCTTGGCGGGGTAGGTGATCCCCCCCAGCTCGACCTGGACCGTCGCGTCCGCCGGGACGAGCTGGGCCGCGGTCACGACGTGTCCCGCGGCGTCGACCAGCACGCCCGAGCCGACGGGACCGGTGCCGCTGCGGACGGCGGCGATCGAGCCCTGGACGCGGCGCGCCAGCTCGGCGACCTCTTCGCTGGCGGGCCCGGCGGCGCCGGCGGCGAGGAGCGCGGCGGCCAGCGCGGCGGCGATCACGGTCGGGGCGGTCAGGCGGGGGGAACGCATCGTGGATCTCCTTGGCACCCCGGGCGGCAGCGGGTCTGCTGCGGCCCGGTCACTGCGAGAAGGCATTCGTCGGTTGCCAGCTCGAATCGATGATCGGCTTGCTCCACTGCGTCCGGTTGTCGGCCAGCACGTCGGCGGAAGGGTCGTAGGCGGGGGTCGGGGTCCAGGTCGGGTCGATGATCGGCTTGCTCCACTGCGTCCGGCTGTCGGCCAGCACGTCGGCAATCTTGTCGTAGGCCGAGGTCGGCTGCCAGGTCGGGTCGATGATCGGCGCCTGCGGCTGGTACGGGCTGGTGAAGACCGCCTGCTGCTGCGCGATCGTCGTGGGCTGGATCTCGGGGCCGGAGATCGGCTTGGGCCCCCCGTCCGGCGGCTTGGGGAAGCTGAGCGCGGGGCCCGAGATCGGCTTGTTCTCGCCGGGCGGGGGCGCGGGCGGGTAGTCGAGCGCGGGGCCCGAGATCGGCGGCGGGGGGGGCGGCGGCGGCGGCGCGGACAGCTCGATCGAGGCGATC
>CAYZDB010000468.1:0-1900 GCA_964476985.1 uncultured Acidobacteriota bacterium
CCCGCGGCCGCGGCGCGCCTCGCGCCGGCCGCGACGGCGCTGCTGGGGCCCGCGCTCGACCGCGCCGACGCGGTCGAGTCGCTGCGGCGCGAGATCGTGTCGATCAACCGCAACCCGCGGCTGGGGGTCGAAGGGGCGGTGCTGGCGCTGGCCGGCGCGCTCCGCCCCTGACCGCTCCGAACCGGAGAGGAGTCCTGCGATGTCCGACAAGCCCGCGGCGCGGCCCCAGGCCCCGCAGCTCACGATCAAGATCAGCGAGGAGATGCAGCGCGGGGCCTACGCCAACCGCGTCGTGATCGGTCACACCCGCGACGAGTTCGTCTTCGACTTCATCGCCGAGCTGCCGCCGGGGCCGTGCGTGGTGGCGCGGGTGATCACCGCGCCGGCGCACGCCGCGGCCCTGCTCGACGCGCTGGCCGAGAACGTCGCGCGCTACGAGAAGGACCACGGCACGATCCGGCGCGGCGCGCCACCGATGCCGCCGCCGCAGTTCAGCGCCTGACCCGGGCGCACGCCGCGACGGGCCGGCGCGCCGCTCAGCGCCCCTTCCCGGACACGGGCGCGATCGTGAGCCGCGCGGTCCCGGAGGCGAGGTCGACGTCGAGCGTCCCCCGGCCCAGGAGGTCGAGCCCGACGAACGCGACGAGGCCGACGCCGGCGTGGCGCGCACGGTCCGCGAGGTCGATCACTCCCGCGTCCCGGACCACCTCGTCGGCTCCCGCGGCGGAGACCCGCACGGACGGCAGCACGCCGGCGAACGCCACCTGGCCGCCGTAGGCCGAGGCCGAGCGCTGGCCGCGCTGGGTCAGCGTCGCGATCTCCTCCGCCGCGGACAGATCGACCAGCGTGCGCGACGCGCCGGTGTCGAGCAGCGCCAGCCCTTCGACCGCGCCCGCCGGGCCGGTGAGGCGCGCCGGGACGAGCAGCTGGCCCTCGACTTCGACGATCGGGGCGCGCGGCGCGGCGGGCCAGGGGTCGAGCGTCAGCGGGTCGTCGCCGTCCTCGACCGCCGCGGCCTCCTCGATCGTCGCGGCCATCGCCGGGGCGTCGAACCGGATCCGCGTGCCGCCGAGGACGTCGAAGCCGACGATCGCGCGGTAGACCCCCTGCGGGTGCAGCGATCCCTCGGCGACGACGCCGAGCGCGTCGGCGAACCGCACCGGGCCGAAGTCCAGGCGGGGGACGATCGCGCGCTCGACGCCGTGTTCCTTGTCGCCGCCACCGCCGACCAGCGTCCCGCTCGCGACCGGCTGCAGCGCCAGCCGGCGGGCCGCGTTGTCCGCGAGGTGCAGGCCCGAGGCGCCGCTGTCGAACAGCGCCGGCACGCTGCCGTTCTCGTCGAGGCCGAGCCTCACGATCCAGCCGTTGACCTGGCCCGGCCGGACGGCGTAGGGCTCGAGCGGCAGCGTCCCCGGCAGCTCCGCCTTCTCCAGCGTCCAGATCGGCCGCTCGCCGAGCAGCTCGAGGAAATCGAGCGTTTCGCGCGCGGCGCGGACCCGGTCGGGCGGCTCGCCGCGGGCCGGGGCGGCATCGAGGAACCGCGCGAGCAGCGCGCGCGAGGCGGCGCGGCCCTCGGCGATCCGCGAGAGCGCGAACAGCGCCCCGGTCTCCTGCGGATCGAGCGCCAGCGCGCGCTCGAAGGCGGCGCGCGCCGCGCGCGGGCGGAAGCGCGCCGAGAGCACGCGGCCGAGCGTGGTCCAGGCCAGCGTGGCGCGCTCGTCGAGCGCGAGCGCGGCGCGGGCCGAGTCCCACGCGTCGCGCGGGCGGCCGCAGCGCCACGAGAGCAGCGCGTGCCAGGCGAGCAGGTCGGCGTCGGTCGGCTGCGGCGGGCCGTTCGCGATCCGGTCGGCTGCGCTGCAGGCCCCGCGGCCCACGCGGTGCAGGGAGTCGGCCAGCGCCA
>CAYZDB010000469.1:0-1891 GCA_964476985.1 uncultured Acidobacteriota bacterium
CTCCTGCCGCCGCGCCCGCTCCCGCGGCCTCCCCGGCGCCCGCCGGACCGCCCTCTCCGGCCGGCTTCGGCCGGCTGCGCGGCGAGTTGCGCAGCCCCGAGCGCCAGCCGATCGCCGGGGCCCAGGTCGCCGCCAGCCGCTCCGAGGGGCCGCCGGTGCTCGTCCTGACCGTCTCCAACGACGACGGCCTGGTCTCGGTCGACGGCGTCCCGAACGGCGTCTACGAGGCCCGGGCCCGGGCCGCCGGGTTCCTGCCCGGGACGGTCAAGGCGCTGCGCGTCGGCGGACCCTTCCGGACCGTCTCCGACTTCGTGATGAAGCGGGGCCTCGCCCCGCAGGAGGACCTGGTCCTGGCCCCTCCACCCGCGGCCGGCGACGCCGCGCCCCCGCCGGCGGTCCCGGGTGCGGCCGGTGAGGGACCGGTCCCGCAGCCGGTCACGGTCCTGGTCACGGGGGAGAAAGGGCAGCCGATCGCCGGGGTGCTGGTCCGCTTCCAGCCCGAGGGCCACCGCGCCGACCCCGCCCAGGCGCGCACGGGAATGGACGGCCGGGTGACGCTCGGGCCGCTCGCCCCCGGGGCCTGGCGGGTGCTGGTCTACCGGGCGGGGTGGACCCGCCTGGCGCCGCCGCGCCTGCGCTGGTCCGGCGGCCCGCTGACCGTCATCGCGCGGATCCTGCCGACGCTCGAGCGGGCCATGCCCACCGTCGACGAGCTGGTCCCGCCGGCCCGCCTGCTGCCGCCAGCCCCCTAGGCTCCCGGGCTACGGCTCCACGGCGTGGTAGCCGCGGCGGTACCGGACGTCGGAGCCGGCGGGCACCCCGACGACCTCGACCCCGATCGGCACGAAGCGCCCGTCGAAGACCTGGTTGTCCGAGGCGTAGACGACCTGGTACAGCGTGCGCAGCTCCTCGGCGATCGCCTCGTACGTCCCGGCCAGCTCCTTCGCCTCGCTGACGAAGAAGGCCCGCCCGCCGGTCTCGTCGGCGAGGTCGCGCAGCACCTCGCGGGCCTGGCTCAGGGCGCCGGTCTGGAGCCCGATCGCGTAGACCGAGACGTCCGACAGCCGAGCCAGGTCCATGACCTCCTTGAAGTCGATCCGCGACTGCGTGTCGTCGCCGTCCGAGAGCACGACGATCGCGCGGCGGTCGGAGTCGATCTGGTGCAGCAGCCGGTAGGCGGAGCGGAGCGCCTCGTAGAGCGCCGTCCCGCCCAGCGCCTCGGTCGAACGGATCGAGCGGCAGAGCGAGGCGTGGTCGGACGAGGCCGGGTGGATCAGGAAGACGTTGTCGTCGAAGTTGATGACCAGCGCCTTGTCCTTCTCGGTCAGGGCCTCGACGAAGTCGCAGGCCGCGTCCTGCGCGTCGGCCATCCGCTCCTTCATCGAGCCGGAGCTGTCGAGCACGATCGCGACCGCCAGCGGCCGCTTGTCGGTCGTGACCGAGAGGACCTTCTGCGGCCGTCCCGACTCGCTCACCCGGAAGTGGTCGGCGGTCAGGCCCTGCACGACCCGGTGCCCCCCGTCGCGCACCGAGACGTCGAGCACGACCCGCTGGACGTTGACGACGAACTGCAGGTCGACCGACTTGGTGACCACGAAAGCCGAGGTGGTGGGCCCGTCGCGGTGGGTGGCGACGGCGCGCACGACGTGCGTCCCGCCCTTCTTGCCGAAGTCGTGCACGACCTGCCAGGGGGGCGCGGTGTCGCTGAAGACCAGCTTGTCGTCGACGAAGAAGTCGACCTTCTCGACGTCCTCCTCGCGCGGGGCGGTGACCGCGGCGCGCAGCGTCGTCTTCCCGCTCACCACGCCGCCGCTCTTCGGCTCGAGGATCTCCACCTTGAAGCCGCGGCGCGGCGCGAGATCCTGCGCGGCGGCGGGGGTCGCGCCCGCCA
>CAYZDB010000470.1:0-1879 GCA_964476985.1 uncultured Acidobacteriota bacterium
CCGGGTGATGGTGCCGGAGACGTGACCACCGGTCCTGCGCCCGATGGGCCCCCCTCGGGCGACGCCATCCGGGCCGCCGCGGACGCTGCCCGACAGGCGCTCGCGGGGAGCGACGCACTCCGCGCCCTGGCGCACGATCTCTCGACGCTCGGCACGCTCGACGCGACGGTCGAACGGGGGCTGCAGGCCGCGCTGACCGTGGCCCAGGCGGCGGGCGCGATGATCGCCGGTCGTCCCGGAGAGCAACTGTCCGGGCTCGTGGTGCTCGGCGCCCTGGGTCGGGAGGCCAAGTTCCATCGCGTGGGCGACGTGCTGCGGGAGCGGGACCCGCAGGTGTCGGTGGCCCGCAGCGGGGAGGCGCTGGCGACCGTCGACCTCGAAGGCGGGCCGGAGGCTGCGCCCGACCCGCGGCGGCCGCGTCCGCACCGTCCGGGGGCGATGGTCCCGATGCGGTTCGGGTCGGTCGTGACCGGTGTGCTCACCGTCTCCGGTCCCGACGCCGCGTGGGCGGCGCCGTCGCCGGACACCCTCCAGCTGCTGCAGGCCGTCGCCGACCAGGTGGCCGCCGCCGTCAGCGGCCTGCGGCTCCGCGGCGAGCTCCTGACCCGGCTCGACCAGATCGACGCGCTCGGCCGGGTGGCGCACGCGCTGACCGGCGTGGAGGACGCCGACCGCACGACGCACTTCCTGGCCGAGGAAGGGATGCGGGTCTTCGGCGCGGAGCGGAGCGCGGTGTTCCTCCTCAACAGGGCGCCGCCGTCGGCGTCCTGCCTGGCGCGCATCGGACTCTCCGCCGACTACGCCCAGGCGTTCGAGCGCCAGTTCCACGCGCTGACCTCCGCGCAGGCGCTCCGGGAGGGGCGGCCGGTGTTCCAGGAACATGCGCGGCGCGACTTCGCGTCCCCGATGGCGGCGGCGGTGCAGGCGGAGGGGTATGCCTCGGCGGCGCTGCTGCCGCTGGTCTTCGCCAACGAGACGATCGGCATCCTGGCGTTCTTCCACGACCGGCCGCACGAGTACACCTCGGAGGAGCGGCGGCTCGCGGTGGCGTTCTCCGACCAGGCGGCGCTGGCCATCGGGAAGAGCCGGCTCTTCGACCAGGTGAGCCGGAGCCGGCGGGAGTGGCAGACGGCCTTCGACGCCGCCGCCACCGGCCTCGCCATCCTCGATGCCCAGGGGCGGATCGCGCGCGCCAACCGGTTCATCGCGGACCTGGCGGGGGTGCCCGTCACCGAGATCGCGGGCCGGCCATTCGGCGAACTGTTCGCCCACGTCGGCGAGACCCGCGAGGACCCGCTGGCCCTCTCGACGGCGGCCGGCTCCGGGGTGACGGTGCTCCTCGAGGCGGGAGACCGGCGCTCGCTCATCGTCACGGCGACGCCGCTACCCGAGGGCGGGCACGTGGTGGCGGTGGACGACGTCAGCCAGGTGTTGCGCCTCGAGCAGCGGTTCCGGGCATTGTTCGCCACCGTTCCGGTCGCCATCTTCACGCTGGACGAGAGGGGCACGCTCCGCTCGGTCAATCCGGCAGCGCGCGCGCTCGCCGGGTTCGGCGAGGCCGGGCCCCGGCTCGGCGATTTCCTCCTCCCGGCGGAAATTCCGTACGTCAATGCGCAGCTGGCCGCCGTGCGGGGCGGGGAGCGGCGCGAGTTCCTGATGCACCTGCGGCGCCCTGACGGCGCCGTGCGGGAGGCGGCGGTGGTGGCCGTGCCCGCGGCCGGCGAGGACGCCGGCACGCCGCTCGTGCTGGCCATCGCGCGCGACGTGACCGACGAGCAGCGCCTGCGCGAACAGCTGGGGCACACCGAAAAGCTGGCGGCGCTTGGCCGCCTGGTCAGCGGCGTGGCCCACGAGCTCAACAACCCGCTGGCCGGCATCA
>CAYZDB010000471.1:0-1866 GCA_964476985.1 uncultured Acidobacteriota bacterium
CTCGGCCATGAAGAACATCGAGAACTTCATCGCCGAATACTCGGTGTGGTAGCCGCCGACCAGCTCCGACTCGGCCTCGGGCAGGTCGAAGGGCAGGCGGTTGGTCTCGGCGAAGCCCGAGATCAGCAGCAGCAGGAAGCCCAGCGGCAGGTAGACGATGTTCCACCAGCTCTCGGCCTGCTGGATCACGATCGCCGTGGGCCGCAGCGTGCCGGAGAGGACCAGCACCGCGATCACCGCGAGGCCCAGTGCCAGCTCGTACGAGATCATCTGGGCCGAGGAGCGCAGGCCGCCGTACTGCGAGTACTTGTTGTTGGAGGACCAGCCGGCCATGATGATCCCGTAGACGCCCATCGAGGACGCGGCCAGGAGCAGCAGCACCCCGGCGTCGACGTCGGCGATCACCAGCGGGATCTTCCGCCCCAGCACGGTCAGGACGCTGCCGAACGGGATCACCGCCAGCGCGGAGATCGCCGCCGCCATCGCCACGAACGGGGCCATGATGAAGACCGGGCGGTTGGCGAAGGGCGGGACCAGGTCTTCCTTGAAGAAGAACTTCAGCCCGTCGGCGACCGGCTGGAACAGTCCGAACGGCCCGACCCGGTTGGGCCCGAGGCGCATCTGAAGGACGCCGGCGCCGCGGCGCTCGATCCAGGTCATGATCGGCACGATCGAGATGCAGATCACGACGATCAGCGTCACCTTGATCGCGGCGGCGGCCAGCAGCACGTAATCCAAGGCCCGTCCCCCTCGCGCTCAGCGGCCCGCGGGGGGGACGCCGAGCGAGGTCAGCTTCTCTGCCGCTCCGGTCGGCGGCGGCGCCGCCCTGGCCGCGTCCGCGCCGGCCAGGTCCTGGCCGGTGGAGGCGGGGAGCGCGTTCCAGTCGATCGCGGCGAAGGCCGCGACCTCGGCCGACAGCGCGGACTGCACCGCGTGGCGCGCCGGCGCCGCGCCGCCGGTCAGCAGCCCGAGCAGGTCGCCCAGCAGCACGAAGGCCGGCCGGCAGTTGGCCTGCGGCGCCAGCGCGGCGGCGGACCACTGCACGCGGCCCGCGAAGTTGACGACGCTGCCGGTGCTCTCGCCCCAGGCGGCCGCCGGCAGCAGCAGCGTGGCGGCGTCGGCGAGCGGCGAGCGGAAGGCGTCGATCACGACCAGGTGGCGGAGCTTCGCCAGCGCCGCGGCGCCCAGCACCGGCGGCTCGTCGTCGACCCGCCCGGCGAGCCCGGGGCCCAGCGCCAGCAGCGTGTCGACTTCGCCCGCCAGAAGGCGCCGCTCCAGCTCCGCGACCGGCTGCGCGCCGCCGGCCAGCGCGGCCAGCACGGCCTCCGCGCCGCGGCGGTTGGGCGTGCGGTCGCGCCGGATCAGCAGCGCGTCGTCGGCCCCCGCCTCGTGCGCCGGCAGGTAGACCGCGGCGCCGCCCAGCGGCCCCTTGGCGATCTTCGCCAGCAGGAACAGGTCCTCGACCGTCGCGCGCGGGCTGGCCAGCACCGCGACCTTGCCGGCGGTCGCGCCGGAGGCCAGCGTCTCGGCCGCCTCCTCGATCGCCACCGTCCACGGACCGCGGTCGTCCTGGCGGGTGAAGCGCGGCCCCGACAGGCGCATCCCCGGCGGGACGTTCAGGCGCTCGGCCCAGTCGCGCCCGGCGTCGCAGATCCACCAGGTGTTGACGGCGGGATTGAGCCGCGGCGTGATCCGGTAGACCTCGTTGCGGAAGGCGCCGACGTCGATCGCGCAGCCGCGCGCGCAGCCGGGGCAGGTCGACGGGACGTTGGTCAGGAACCAGACCCGCGAGCGGAAGCGGAACTTCTTCCAGGTCAGCGCGCCGACCGGGCAGATGTCGACGACGTTGCCCGAGTAGGGGTTGTC
>CAYZDB010000472.1:0-1848 GCA_964476985.1 uncultured Acidobacteriota bacterium
TGAAGGCGTTGAGCGTGACGACGTCCAGCAGGTCCGGCTTGCGGCCGTGGATCTCCGCGCCGGCCTTGGCGGCGCCGTCGGCGATCCCCTTCATCTCCTCCAGGAACTCGGGCTCGAAGCGGCGCAGCATGAGCGCGTCGGCCAGCGTGCGCAGCGTCGTCCAGCCGGCGGCGGGGTCCTTGGCATCGCGCTGGATCGAGAGCTTCGTGGCGTAGGCGGCGAGTTCCGTGGCGACCAGCGCGCCGAACTGCCGGCCGCGCGCGTAGGGGGCCCCCTCGACGTGGACGACGATCCAGCCGCGGTCGTCGTAGCGGTACGCGGGACCCTCCCAGCGGACCCGCTCGAGCGGGATCACGGTGGTGATGTCGCCGACTTCGGCCAGCTGGACGTCGTCGAACAGCGCGCGGCCGGTGGCCGTGCCGTTGAGGCCGAGGTGGAGCTGGACGCGGTCCTGGGCCGCGGTCGCGACGAAGGTCGTCTCGACGAGGGTCCAGTCGCGGGTCTCGCCGACCGCCGGGGAGTGGTTGGTGAAGGGGAAGGAGTCCATCGTCAGCGCGGCGGGGACGGCGGTCGGGTAGCGGGCCAGCGGGTCGGAGACGGCGCGCTCGGTCCGGATCCACGCCGAGAGCCGGTACAGGTGGCCGACCTGCAGCGCCACCGGTTCCGACGCCACGACCAGCGAGGCGGCGACGGGGGCCGAGAGCTCGAGCGCGGCCTCGCCGCTGCGGCCTGGCGCCGCGCGCCGGACCTGCGTTCCGGTGCAGGGCGGGCCGTCGAGCGACCAGCCCGCCGGCAGCGGCCCCGCCCCGGCCGTCTCGAAGCCGGGGTTCGCCAGCGGGACGGGCCGGTCGGGGGCCGCGGCCAGGGCCGGCAGGGCGAACAGGCAGGCGAGGACGATCGGGACATTCGCGCGCATCGGGCCTCCGCGAGGGGCCCGCCAGATTAGCGCAGCACCCTGACCGGGGACAGCTACCGTCATTCGGTAAGCCGGTCCTCCCGGGGACAGCATGCCCGCCATCAACAACATGCGCGCTGTCGCACTCGTCTCACGCCGATTCCGGTCGCCTGCTGATCCGTCCAAGCTGTCCCGGTAACCCAGGACTTGCCGACTTACGCCAGCCGTCCCCGTATTCCGGTTAACCTCCGAGACCCCGGAGCCGTTGTTCGGGGCGAGGGGCGACGCCCCGGAGGAGACCGTCCATGCAGGAGATCGCCCCGCTGCTCGGCATGTCCGTTCTGACGCTCGTCGTCGGCTGGATCATCCGCACGATCTCGGACAACCGGCGCCGCAAGGAAACCGCCCGGCTCCAGTCCGAGATGCAACTCAAGCTGATCGACCGCTTCGGCAGCCCCGAGGAACTGCTGCGCTACCTCGGCAGCGACGCCGGGCGGAAGTTCGTCGAGTCGGCGTCGCTCGAGCGCACCAACCCGTTCCGCCAGATCCTCGGCTCGGTCCAGGCCGGGATCCTGCTCGTCGCGGTCGCCATCGGGCTGTTCCTGGTGCAGGGGATCCTGGGTGCGCACGGCGACCCGGCGCTGCAGGTGCTGGGGGTGGTGGTGCTGATGCTCGGCCTCGGGTTCCTCGCCTCGGCCGCGGCCTCCTACCTGCTCTCGCGCCGCTTCGGGCTGCTGCAGCAGGCCGGATCGCGCGAGGCTTGAGCGGCAGGTCCGGCGGGCGGGCGGAGGACCGGGCGGGTGGACTCGATGAGCGACGCGATGGCGCCCTCGGCCGCGGCCTCCGGCGCCCCCGCGCGGGACGCCTCCGCGCCCGCCCGCCTCGCGCTCGACGACGCGGCCTTC
This sequence comes from uncultured Acidobacteriota bacterium, assembly GCA_964476985.1. Lineage (GTDB taxonomy): Bacteria > Acidobacteriota > Polarisedimenticolia > J045 > J045 > JALOKP01. Next base: position 1,801 of record CAYZDB010000472.1, read on the forward strand.
GCCGCCTTCCACGCCCGGACCGCGCGGCCGCTCTGGGGTTACCTGCGC
>CAYZDB010000473.1:0-1844 GCA_964476985.1 uncultured Acidobacteriota bacterium
TCGCGGCGGCCGACCCGCCGCGCCCCGACGCGCGCGCCGTCGTGGCGCGGCTGCGCGGGCTGGGATTGGCGCCGCCGCTGGTGACCGGCGACGCGCCGCGCGCGGCGCAGGCCGTGGCGCGCCAGGTCGGGCTCGCGGAGCCGGAGGTCGTCGCCGGAGTGCTGCCCCAGGGAAAGGTCGAGGAGGTCCGGCGGCTGCAGCAGGCCGGGCGCGTCGTCGCGATGGCCGGCGACGGGATCAACGACGCGCCGGCGCTGGCCCAGGCCGACCTCGGGATCGCGGTCGGCGCCGGTGCCGGGGTCGCGCTCGAGGCCAGCGACGTGACGCTGATGCGGCGCGACCTGTCCGGGATCCCCGACGCGGTCGAGCTGTCGCGGCGGACGATGCGGACGGTGAAGCAGAACCTCTTCTGGGCCTTCGTCTACAACGTGGTCGGGATCCCGGTCGCGGCCGGCGCGCTCTACCCCGCCTTCGGGATCCTGCTCAGCCCGGTGCTGGCCGGCGCGGCGATGGCGGTCAGCTCGGTCAGCGTCGTGACCAACAGCCTGCGGCTGGCGCGGTGGCAGCCGCGGAGTTCGTGACCTCGAGCCGGGGCGCACCCCGCAGCAGCCGGCCCGGGCCGCCCGGCCGCGCTCACCCGACCCGGAGCACCATCATCGTCGCGTCGTCCGACGGCTCGGCGCCGGCGCGGAAGGCGCGGACGGCGTCGTCGACCCGCGCCAGCACGGCGTCGACGCCGGAGCGCTTCACCGTGGCGAGCAGCTCCTCGAGCCGCTCGGTGCCGTACTGCTCGCCCTGCGGGTCGAAGGCCTCGACGATCCCGTCGGTGTAGAAGAAGAGCAGGTCGCCGGGCGCGACCGGCGTGCGCTGCTCGTCGTGGTGCATCCCGTCGAACATGCCGAGCGGCACGCCGGTCGCTTCGAGCCGCTCCACCCCGCCGCCCGCGCGCACGACGAAGGGCGGGTTGTGGCCCGCGTTGACCCAGCGCAGGGCCCGCCCGTCGGCCTCGAGCACGGCCGCGAAGAGCGTCAGGAAGACCTCGGAGGGGGTGTTGGCCGCGACCTCGCGGTCGAGGTCGATCACCAGCCGCGCCAGGCTCGGCTCCAGCGGCAGGAGCGCCCGCAGGGCGGCCTGCGCGTTGGCCATCAGCAGCGCCGCGCCGACCCCCTTGCCCGAGACGTCCCCGACCAGCAGGGCCAGCGAACCGTCGGAGAGGGCGAAGTAGTTGAAGAAGTCGCCCCCGACCTCGCGCGCCGGGATCGAGACCCCCTTGACCTCGGAGAGCCCGACGCGCAGCGGCTGCTTGGGCAGCATCTCGACCTGGATCTGGCGGCAGACCTCGAGCTCGCGCCGGATCCGCTCCTGCTCGACGACCTGCGAGCGCTGGCGCTCCAGGTCGGCGGCCATCTGGTTGACGGCGCGCCCCAGCTCGCCGATCTCACCGCCCTCGCGCACGTCGATGCGCGCCGACAGGTCGCCCGCGGCGATCCGGCGCACGCCGTCGGTCAGCGCGATGACCGGCCGCGTCATCCGGCGCGAGAGCGGGAAGACCAGGCCCGCCGCGAGGCCGATCACCCCCAGCCCGATCGCGAGGTTGCGGACCAGCGAGGTCTGCATCGCGCGCAGCGACTCGCCGACGGGCCGGGCCAGGCCGAACAGGACGCCGGCCGCCTCGTTGCGCTCGGCGACGATCGCCCAGGTTTCGCCGTCGGCCATCACGTCGACCGTCTTGCCGGGCTGCACCCGCTCGGCGACGCGCAGCGCGCGCAGCACCGGCTCCTGGCGCGGATCCGGCGTGTAGAGCCGGCCGTCGGCGCCGACCGCGAACGGGATCTCCCCCGCCT
>CAYZDB010000474.1:0-1829 GCA_964476985.1 uncultured Acidobacteriota bacterium
CACCGCGGTCCACTACGAGCAGTACAAGATCAACATCGTCGACACCCCCGGCCACAGCGACTTCGGCGGTGAGGTGGAGCGCGCCCTGGTGATGGTCGACGGCGCGATGCTCCTGGTCGACGCGGCGGAAGGCCCGCTGCCGCAGACGCGCTACGTGCTGCGCAAGGCGCTCGAGGCCAAGCTGCCGCTGGTCGTCGTGATCAACAAGATCGACCGCCAGGATGCGCGGCCCAGGGAGGTCCTGAACGAGGTCTACGACCTGTTCATCGACCTCGACGCGACGGAGGAGCAGCTGGAGTTCCCGGTGCTCTACACCGACGCCCGCAAGGGGATCTGCCGCACCGACCCGGACGGTCCGGACGACACCCTGCGCCCGCTGTTCGAGGCGCTGGTCCGCCAGGTGCCGCCGCCCGGCGGCGACCCCGCGGCGCCGCTGCAGCTGCTGATCGCCAACCTCGACTACAGCGACTACCTGGGGCGGCTGGGGATCGGCCGGATCTTCCAGGGCGAGGCGAAGGTCGGCGACCAGGTCGCGATCGCCCACCAGGGCGGCGCGCTGGCCACCGCGAAGGTGACGCGCCTGTACACCTTCGACGGCCTGGAGCGCGTCGACACCGAGCTGGCGCCGTGCGGGGAGGTCGTCGCGCTGGCCGGGATCGAGGGGATCACGATCGGCGACACGGTGACCTCGGCGGTCGACCCGCGCCCGCTGCCGCGGCTGCACATCGACGAGCCGACGCTGTCGATGGTCTTCTCGATCAACAACTCCGTCTTCGCCGGCAAGGAAGGGCGCTGGGTCACCTCGCGCGCGATCAAGGACCGGCTGGAGAAGGAGCTGCTGACCAACGTCTCGATCCGCGTGGACACCACCGAGTCGACCGACTCGTTCAGCGTGCTCGGCCGCGGCGAGCTGCAGCTGGCGATCTTGATCGAGACGATGCGGCGCGAGGGGTTCGAGCTGACGGTCGGGAACCCCGAGGTGATCACCAAGCTGGTGGACGGGAAGCGGGTCGAGCCGATGGAGCTGTTCGTGATCGACCTGCCCGAGGCCTACATGGGCGTGGCGATGGAGAAGCTCGCGCTGCGCAAGGGGAAACTGACCAAGATGGTCAACCACGGCTCGGGCCGCGTGCGGCTGGAGTTCCACGTCCCGACGCGGGGCCTCCTGGGGATCCGCTCCGAGATGCTGACCGACACCCGCGGAACGGCGGTGATGAACCGGATCCTCGAGGGTCACATCGCCTGGCAGGGAGAGATCCTGCGCCGCCAGACCGGGGTGCTGGTCGCCGACCGCTCGGGCGAAACGACCGCCTACGCGCTGTCCAACCTCGAGGATCGGGGCGAGATGTTCGTCGGTCCCGGAACGGCGGTCTACGAGGGGATGATTGTCGGCGAGAACGCCCGCTCCGAGGACATGGACATCAACGTCACCAAGCAGAAGAAGCTGACCAACATGCGGGCCTCGTCGGCCGACGAGGGGATCCGGCTGACGCCGCACCGCGTGCTGAACCTGGAGCAGGCGCTGGAGTTCATCAACCCCGACGAGATGGTCGAGGTCACGCCCAAGTCGATCCGCCTGCGCAAGCGGATCCTGCCGGCGACGCAGCGCGCGATGAAGCGGGCGGCGAACTTCAAGGGCGCGAAGGCCTGAGGCGCGGTGCGCGGCTCAGTCGGCTGCGGGGCGGCGGGTGCTTCGCCAGCGCTCGAACGACGCATCCGACTCGGCCGAGCGGCGCCCGGCGAGCAGCCCTTCGACGCTCAGGTCTTCGTCCAGGTCGGGCCAGTAGATTCCGGTCCCTTCCGCGATCAGCAGGCAGTTCGACCGCTCG
>CAYZDB010000475.1:0-1822 GCA_964476985.1 uncultured Acidobacteriota bacterium
CCCGCAGAGCGCGGCCGCCACGAGCAGCGCGAGCGCGCGCGCCCAGGGCGCGCGCCCGGCGAGGGCGCCCGCGGCCGCGATCGCCAGCACCACGGCGACGCGCCACGCCCGGTGCTGCCACCGCCGGGCCAGCGCGGCCTCGCCCCGCGCGACCGCCTCGATCAGCGCCACCGCCAGCAGCGACGCCGCGGCCGCGCGCGCGGCCGGGGCCGCGACCGGGAGCCGCGCCGGCCCCCGCAACGCCGCGACCGCCGAAAGCAGCCCCAGCAGGGCCGCGCTCACGGCGACGATCAGGAGGCAGCCGACGAGGACCGCGAGCGCGTGCTGGAGCCAGAGCCGGCGGCCGGAGATCGGGAGCGCCAGCTCGTGCTCGGTCGCGCGGGTCGTGACCGGGCCGGCGACCAGGTAGACCCCGACCGAGAGCCAGATCGCGAGCGCGATCGTCGCCGCCGCCGGGCTGGCCGCGCGGCCGAGGGCCGCGGTCACGAGCAGGCCCGAGGCGACCCCCGCGTTGAGCCCCGCGAGCAGGGCCCAGGCCGGGCTCGCGCGGAAGGCCGGATCGCTCCGCACCAGGCGCAGGTTCATGGCTGCCCCCCGACCAGCTCGACGAACATGTCCTCGAGCGCGATCGACCGGCACTGCGCGCCGCAGCCGGCCAGGTCCCGGGTCAGCTGCTCTTCCGCGCGGCGCGGGTCGAGGTGGAAGATCGCGTGGAGCGCGTCGGCCCGCTCGCGGACCCCGACGCAACCCGGCAGCGCCAGCAGCTGCTCGCGCGTGACGCCCGGCGTGCGCGGCACCAGCGCCAGCGCGAACCCCTCGCGCAGCTCGTCCAGCCCCTCGTCGATCAGGACCCGGCCGCCGTGCAGCATGACGATCCGGTCGGCCATCCGCTCGACGTCGGTCATGTAGTGCGAGGAGAACAGGATCGTCGTCCCGGCCTCGTTGAGCAGCTCGATCGAAGTCTCGAGGAACTCGCGCCGCGCCGCCGGGTCGAGCCCGCTGGCCGGCTCGTCGAGCAGCAGCAGCTCGGGCCGGTGCGCCACGGCGCAGAGCAGCGCGACGCGGCGCGCCTGCCCCCGCGAGAGGGTCCGCACCTTCACGGCGGGGTCGACCTGGAAGCGCTCGGCCAGGACGCGGGCCGAGCGCTCGTCCCAGGTCGGGAAGAGCGAGCGGTGCAGCGCGAGCACCTCGCCGACGGTCAGGTACGGCGGGAGGATCTGGTCCTCGGCCACGTAGCCGACCCGGCGCTTGACCTCGACCGGACGCTCGCGCGGGTCGAGTCCGAAGACCCGCACCTGCCCGCGCTGGGCGACCAGCATCCCCATCGCGATCCGGATCAGGGTCGTCTTGCCGGCCCCGTTCTCGCCGATCAGCCCGACGACCTGTCCCGGCTCGACCGCGAAGCTCACGCCGGCCAGCACGTCCTGCCCGCGCCGGTAGGCGCGGTGCACGTTCTCGAAACGGAGGGTACTCATCGTCTCTTCTCCCGCTCGATCTCTTCGAGCAGCGTCATCACGTCCTCGAGCGGGACGCGGCACAGCGCGGCCTGCGAGAGCAGGCGCTCGGCGGCGTCGCGCAGCCGTTCGCGGTTCTCGGCCGGATCGGCCGGCGGTACGGCGCGCTCGCTGACGAAGGTGCCGCGCCCGCGCTGCGTCTCGATCAGTCCGTCCCGTTCCAGCTCGTCGTAGGCCTTCTTGACGGTCAGCGGCGCGATCACCAGCTCCGCCGCCAGCTCGCGGTGCGACGGCATCCGCTCCCCGGGGGCGAGCCGCCCGCCGGCGATCGCGTCCAGGACCTGCCGCACGATCTGGCGGTAGATCGG
>CAYZDB010000476.1:0-1813 GCA_964476985.1 uncultured Acidobacteriota bacterium
CGGCGGCCGGGTCTCTCGTTCCGGCCGGGCCGCGCGCGCGCAGCAGCTCCACCGTCACCGCGCCCGGCGGAGCCGCCGCCGGCGTGAGGATCACGTCGACCTGCCAGCGCTCGCCGTCCTTGGCGCACATCGAGAGCGTGCGCGGCGTGGCGCGCGAGACCGGGCCCAGCGACCCCTCGAAGAGCGGCCGCGACTCGAAGCGGCGGAAGCCGTCCTCGTCCGGCTCGGTGTAGACCCCCAGCCCGGGCCCGCGCCCCACGACTTCCAGCGCGGTCCACCCCGTGAACGACTCCGCCCCTCGATCGAACGCCAGGATCGTCCCTTCGGCGTCGACGAGAAAGCGGCCGTTGACGGGGCGGGTTGCCGTCCCCGCCTTCCACGATGCCAGATCGATCGGGCGCGTCGTCCTCGGGTCGAGCATGGCGATCTCCCCGGTCCCCGCGGCGCGGAGTGGATCGTTTCCGACACCGGACCGATCCGCGTCCCGCCCGCCAAATCGTTGGGCCCAAAAACAATATGGGCCCGGCGGCTCAGCCCGTCCCGTCCTGCCGCGGGGCAGCTGTCCGATTCTTCACCAGTTCGATCTCCGCCGGGGAGGCCGGTCGCCAGATCCCCGCCTCCCGGCGGCGGGAGATCGCGTCCGGGTGGTAGCGGACCGAGGTCACCAGCCGCCCCTCGAGGTTGAAGACGTGGGCCCGCCCCCGCTCGCCCAGCACGACGATCGTCCCCTTCCGGACGTCGAACAGGACCTCGTCCTGATCCGCCCGGGCCGTGTCGGCGACCGCCATTCGGGTCGGCCGGGAGCCCTCCTCGTGGCGGACCGTGGCGTGCCGGGTCCGCCGCTCCCGCGCCCGTTCCCCCCGCTCCAGCCGCCGCGCCAGCCCGCCCAGCAGCCCGTCGATCCGCCGTGCCTCGGCCTCCTCGCCGGCGCGGCCGCGGCGCCGGGCCCCCCGCTCCAGCTCGGCCAGCGCCGACTGCGCCCAGCGGGCCGCCCCCGACCAGGGGATCGGCCCCAGCCGGTCGTGGAGGTGCTCCAGCGTTTCGCCGCCAGGACCTGATCCGATGACGTTCAAAAAATAACGCTTTTGCCCGTTTTTCAGTTTTCCCGAAGCGACCTGGAAGGTCACCGCGAGCAGCGCCGGCCGCCCCGACGGGTCCGGCACCCGGTACCACCCGGCCGCGACCTGCCCGTGGACCCGGACCTCCTCGCGCCCCTGCCGGTAGACCGGCAGCAGTTCGCCCATCAGCGTCTCGCCGGAGGTCTCGAGCACCACCAGCTGCGGCGACCCGGAGGCCAGCGTTTCCATCCGCGGATCCCGCCGGCTCACCAGCACCTGGAAGAAGTCGGCAAAGCGCGGCGTGCCGGTCGGGCCGTAACCGGTGAAGACCGCCCGCGGGTCGTCGGTCGCGGCGTGGGCGCATCCTGCCTGGCCGCAGCGGAAGCAGTAGACCCGCCCCGGCTGGAAGGCGGCCGCTCCGGACAGCAGCGCGGCGACGGCGTCCTCCAGTTCCCCCTGGAGTGCCTGGGTCTCCTCCGCGAGCCGCCCGCCGGCGTCGAACAGCGGCAGCCGCAGCGACAGGTCGAGCCGCGCGTCCGCGGCGCGCAGCAGGTGCGACCACGGGTGCGCGCGCACCCGCGCCTCGGCCGCCTCGACCAGCAGCCGCAGCGCCTCGACCAGCCTGGGGTCGTCCTGCGCCATCCTCTGAATTGTAGATCCTCTCTTGGGAAGCAAGGGTCAGCTGGCAGGCTGGCGGTCTGGGAACAGGCGGGCGGGGTCGAAGGGCGTCAGGTAGTGCAGGACGCCCCAGACCG
>CAYZDB010000477.1:0-1804 GCA_964476985.1 uncultured Acidobacteriota bacterium
AATGCGCCGGGGTCGCGCTCCAGCACCTCCTCGAACAGCGCCGCGGACTCGTCGATCCGGCCCTGGCGCCAGGCGGCGGCCGCCATCCGCGCGGCGAGCCGCACGCGCAGCAGCACCTCGGCTGCCGGCAGGTTCGCGCGCGCGGCGCGCCCCTCGTCGAGGCAGCCCGGGTCGTCGCCGGCCAGGCAGACCGCCTCGGCCCGCAGCGCGGCGAGGTAGGCGGCGCGCAACTCGCGCGACTGGCCCGCCGGCGGCTCGGCCGGTTCGCGCAGCCAGCGCTCGACCAGCGGTCGAACCGCGGCCGGGCCGAGCAGCGCGACCGCGTCGAGCTGGAGCCACGGCGGGGCCGCCAGCTGCGGCGTCGTGGCCGTCGACTCGTTGGAGGACTCGAGCCCGCCCGCCAGCAGCACCGGCGCGACGCGCCGCCCGGCGTACCAGGCGCGCAGCCGCTGGCCGCCCGCGGCGGCCCGGGCCGGGATCGTCGCGGCCCAGCCGCAGACCGCGGCGCGCTCGTCGAGCAGCTCGGCCAGCGTCCGGCGGATCGCCCGTTCCAGCAGCGCCGACTCGGCGATCGTCGCCTCCTCGCTCCCGGACCAGTGCGCGGCGCGGTCGGGCTCGTCGAGCGCGCGCCCGACCGCGTCGAGCGCGCGGTCCGGGTGGCCGGCCAGCAGCAGCACCGGGGCCGAGGTGAAGAGCGCCTGGGCGCGGGTGTACTGCTGGACGCGGCGCGGCGCGGCGCGGACTGCGAGCGACATCGCGCGCGCCGCGGACGCGGCCTCGCCCAGCCGCCCCTCCGCCGCGTAGAGCGCGGCCAGGTCGCGCCACGGGTTGGCCTCCTCGTCGGGGACCCGCGTCGACTCCAGCAGCAGCCGCTCCGCCTCGTCGAAGCGCCCCGCGTCCTGGGCCGAGACCGCGGCGTTGCGCAGCGCCAGCCCGGCGGGGAAGTCGTAGCGGCGGACCGCCTCGAGCACCGCGACGCAGGCCGGGTAGCCGTCGAGTGCGCACAGCCCGTTGCGCCCGATCACCTCTTCCAGCGGGTCGCCCGTCGCCAGCGCCCGGGCCGCCGCGGCCCGGGCCTCGTCCTCGCGGCCGAGCTTCATCAGCGGCCAGACGTCGAGGCCGTGGAGCGACGGGTCGTAGAGCGCGCGCACGCGCGCGGCGTAGCCCAGCGTCTGCTCGAAGCGGCCGAGGTCCGACGAGGCCCACATCAGGTGGTACAGCGCCTCGCGGTGCCAGCGCTCCTGGCCGGGGCGGGCGACGCCCCCGGGCGACTCCGTCAGCGCCAGCGCGCGACGGAAGCTGGCCAGCGCCAGCGGCGTGTTCCCCTCGCCGTCGTGCAGCGCGCGCCCCAGCACCAGTTCCCCGACCGCGGAGCGCGGGTTCTTCGCCAGCGCGCGCTCGGCCAGCTCGCGGGCGCGGACGAAGCGACCCTCCTGCGCGGCGCGCAGCGCCTCGGCCTCGTCGGAGCCGGCGGGCGGCGCGGCCGGGCGTGGTGGTTCCGCCGCCGCGGCCAGGGGCCCGAGCCCGAGCGCGAGCGCGAGCGCGACCGCGCGGGCGGGGCCGACCGCGCGGCGCGCGGGGCGGGGGCTGCGAAGGGGCGGAAGCACGACGCGAGAATACGCGGCGACCGGGCTGCGAACCAAAGCGTCCGGCCCGGGCCCCGCGCGACGGGACCCGGGCCGGGGCCGAGGAGAGGGACGAGAGGGGAGGGTCAGGTCAGGCGGTCAGCTCAGCGGGCCGCGCGCGTCGCGTCGAGCGGCGTCGTCGGCTCGTACGGCGGGACCGTGACGAGGCCGGAGGCGAC
>CAYZDB010000478.1:0-1803 GCA_964476985.1 uncultured Acidobacteriota bacterium
GGCTTCCCTGCCGGCCCGGGCCTCCGTGCCGGCCCGCGTCACCACCCCCCTCCGCGTCCGCGCCGCCGGCCGCCGCCCCGCCCGCCGCGGACGCCTCGGGCGCCAGCGGCTCCCCCAGGAAGGTCGCCTCCGGCAGGTGGCCGTCGCGCAGCCGGGCGCGCGCCACCGCGGCCGGGCCCAGCTCGGCCACGATCCGCGCCAGCGCGCGCCGCGCCGCGCCGGGATCGCGGCGCGGCGCCTCGGCCAGCAGGTCCTCCTGCCGCTCGCCGGCCGCCGCGGCCTCCGCCTCCAGTTCCAGCGCCTCGACCTTGGCCGGCAGCGGCGCGTCGCGCACGCTGGCCTCCAGCCGCAGCGCCAGCAGCTCGAGCAGCTGCGGCGCCTCGCGCGTCGGCACCGCCGGCTGCACCGACTCGGTCCGCACGCCGCCGCCGTCGAGCACCAGCCGCAGCGTCAGCCGCGCGACCAGTTCGCGCTGCCCGGCGAGCCGCTCCAGCAGCGGCCCGAGCAGCCGCTCGACGAAGAACAGCAGCCGCGAGCGGTCGTCGTCGAGCCACTCCAGCTCGTGCCGCTCGACCAGCGCGTCGTCCGGGATCTCCGGCCTCAGGGGCGCCCAGGCGGTCCCGGCCGCGAGCTGGTGCAGCCGGTGCACCGCCACGCCGTAGCGCTCGAGCAGGTCGCTGGCCGGCAGCTCGAGGAACTCCCCCAGCGTGCGCACGCCGAGCTGGTCGAGCTCGTCGCGCAGCGCGGGGTCGATCGCCAGCCGCGCCAGCGGCACCGCGCGCGCCGCGCGGCTTTCCGATTCCGGGTCGCGAAAGACCGTCAGCCCCGCCCCGGAGCGGGCCACCGCGTAGGTGCCGTAGCGCGTGAAGCCGACCGCGGCGCGCGCGAAGAAGCCCATCGCAGAGACCGCCTCGCGCAGCTGCCGGCCCCACGCGCTGGCCGAGGGGAAGAGCCGCGACAGCCCGCCGGCCTCGAGCCAGAAGATCCCCGGCTCGTCGGCGCAGGGCTCGACCAGCGGGGAAAAGTCGCGCAGCCGCGCGGCCAGCTGGGCCACGCCGCGGCCGACCTCGTCCGGGCCGACGACCCCGGCCCGCAGCCCGGCGCACAGCGCCAGCGCCGCGGCGTAGCGCATGCCGGGCAGCACCATCCCGCGCCGCGCGGCCTCGTTGACCCACAGCACGCGCCCCTGCGGGCGGTCTTCCGCGACGACACACGCGGGCGCGTCGCCCCACTCCGGGTGGGCCCTCAGCAGGAGCTGCAGCGGCAGCTCCGGGACGTCAACGCAGGCCCACCGGGCCACCCCGCACCTCCGCGTGGCTCCACCCCGGGCCGTTCCGCTTGTCCTTGAGCGCTTCGGCCACGCAGGTGAACAACCCCGGCCCCGCGCCACGCCGCGCCGTGCTGCAGCGCAGCGAGATCAGCCCGCCCAGCGACGGCGATTCCGCCCCCTTCTCCGTCAGGAAGACCAGCGCGACGTCGTGCTTCTGCGCCAGCCCGACCAGCCGCGAGAGCATCGGCAGCGGGATCTCGCGTGGCGCCGGCCTCCGCGCCGCGGGAGCGCCGCCCGGCCCCTTCCCCGGCGCCACCCCGGCCGGCACCAGGTCGAGCACGACCGCCGAGAACCCGCCCGAGCGCACCAGCCGGTCCGCGGCGCGGGCCGCGGCGAGCGGGTCGGGCGCGAAGATCACCGGGAGCGCGTCGAGCTTCACCCCGCCGGCCGCGACGTCGGGCGGGTAGAAGGCGCCGCCGACCAGCGTCACCCAGGCCACCGGCTCGCCGCGCTGCTGGGCCTCGCGCACCAGC
>CAYZDB010000479.1:0-1795 GCA_964476985.1 uncultured Acidobacteriota bacterium
GCCGGCGGCGGCCGACGGCTTCTGGTACCTCGTGCGCGGCGTCAACTGCGGCGGGCCCGGGAGCTACGACGACTCCGCCGGCGCGGGCCAGGCCGGCCCGCGCGACCCCGGCATCGCAGCCTCCCCCAACGCCTGCCCGTAGGGGCCGGCCTCCGTGCCGGCCCGCCGGCGCCCGTTTCGCGGTGCTAGCATCGCGTTCCCGAGAGGGTCGCGATGGCGCTGTCCCCCGCGCGCTTCTTCCGCTTCGATGAGCACGGCACCGGCTACCGCCAGGAGATCACCGGCGGCGTGACGACCTTCGTCACGATGGCCTACATCGTCGTCGTCAACCCCGCGATCCTGGCCAACGCCGGGATCCCGACCGGCCCCTCCACGCTGGCCACCATCCTGACCGCCGCGCTGGGCACGATCCTGATGGGTCTCGTCGCGAACCGTCCGATTGCCGTCGCCCCCTACATGGGAGAGAACGCCTTCATCGCCTTCGGCATGGCGACGCTGGGGATCGGCTGGCAGCTGCGGATCGGCGCGGTCTTCGTCAGCGGCGCGATCTTCCTGCTGATCGCGCTCTCCGGCCTGTTCCGCTGGCTGTCCGACTCGATCAGCCCCTCGATGAAGCGGGCCTTCGCGGTCGGCATCGGGCTGTTCCTCAGCTTCATCGGGCTCGTCGAGACCGGGATCGTCCGGGCCGGCAAGGCGGTGCCGGTCGAGATCGGCGACCTCTCGTCGGGGCCGGTGCTGCTGTCGCTGGCCGGGCTGGTGATCATCGCGGTGCTGATGGCGCGCCGCGTGCGCGGCTCGATCCTGGTCGGGATCGCGGCCGTCGCCGCGGCGGGGATGCTGCTCGGCTACGCCGAGCCGCCGTCGGGGGTCGTGGCCTGGCCACGGTTCACCGGGCCCGGCGGGCTGACCGAGGTCGCCGGGCAGCTGCGCTTCTCCGAGACGCTGCCGGACGGCCGCACGGTCAGCCTGTTCTCCTTCACGCTGCTGCCGGTCCTCCTGACCCTCTTCCTGATGGACTTCCTCGACACGCTCGGCACGCTGGTCGGGCTGGGCGCGGCGGGGAACATGCTCGACGAGCGCGGCAACTTCCCCGAGATCGGCAAGCCGATGACGGTCGGCGCGGTCTCGTGCATGGGCTCGGCGCTCTTCGGGACCTCGACCGCGGGGGCGTACATCGAGTCGGCGGCGGGGATCAAGGACGGCGCGCGGACCGGCTTCTCCGCGCTGGTCACGGGGCTGCTCTTCCTCGCCACGCTCTTCTTCGTGCCGCTGGCCAGCGCGCTGGCCGGCTTGCGCTTCGCCTACGGCCCGGCGCTGGTGATCGTCGGCGCGCTGATGATCGGTCCGGCGCGCGGGATCGACTTCGACGACCTGACCGAGCTGATCCCGGCCTTCCTGACGATCCTGATGATGGTCTTCACCTACAACATCGCCAACGGGCTGACCGCGGGGCTGGCGGTCTACCCGTTCCTGAAGGTCCTGACCGGGCGTTGGCGCGAGCTGAACGCCGGGATGCTGGTGCTGTCGGGACTGTGCCTGGCGTACTTCGCGTTCGGGCTGGTGCACTGAGGCGGGCCCGGCTACCGCCCGGCGCCCCGGGACCTATCTTCCGGGAGAGGAGGCCGGCGTCGCATGACTTCGGGGCAGCGCCCGATCGCGATCCTGCTCGACCTGCTCGCCTTCGCGGCGGGGCTCGGGATGGCCTGGGCCTTCGGCTGGCAGGCGAAGGACCTGGTCTGGGGCCTCTGGCTCTCGAGCCTGGTCGTCGGCTACACGACGATCGTGGTCGGGATCG
>CAYZDB010000480.1:0-1782 GCA_964476985.1 uncultured Acidobacteriota bacterium
CCGGCCGCGCTCCGCCCCCCCGATACCTGCACCCCGCCCCCGCCGCTGGGGGCGGCGGCCACGGCGGGGCTGCCGGCCGCGCGCGAGCGCGCCGCGCCGCAGCCGCCGCAGGCCGCGAAGTCGGGCAGCGCGCCGTCCTTGAAGATCACCTCGTCGACGTTCCAGCCCGAGTAGTTCCCGGTGGCGTCGGACTTCTGGCGGAACTCGATCTGCACCGAGGCCTTGCCGTCGACCGAGGAGGCCACGTTGAAGCTCTGCAGCGACCAGTCGCTCTCGGTCACCGGCAGGTTGTTCGAGTTGTAGATCGAGACCCCGTTCGGGACGTAGAGCCAGACCGTGGCCTGGTCGAAGCTCCCGACGTTGAGCCGCCGCTGGTAGAGCAGCTTGGTGCGCTGCCAGGTCGTGGCGTTGAGCGCGGCGCTGCGCGCGACCTCGGTCTTGCTCGGCTCGTAGTCGCCGGGGAAGGTCCCCTTGCCGCTCAGGTCGTGGCCCAGGGACTTCCCCTGGTTGTAGGCCGCGCCCGGGTCGGGCCGCCCGCCGCCGGAGCCGCCCTTGGCCTGCGGCGCGCCGACCTCCCAGTCGCCCTGCAGCGTCCAGCCGGTGGTCGAGCCCTCGAAGCTCTCCTTCCAGTAGAGCCCCGGGATCTTGCCGACCTGGAGCTGGTACGGCCCGCTTCCCTCGCTCGCGATCCGCTCGTTGCCGTACTGGTCCTTCGAGCGCACCCGGAAGTAGAGCGGCTGGCAGGTCGCGCCCTGGTTGATCGTCACGGCGTGCTCGAGCACCGGCGTCGCGTTCGAGAGCGTCTGGCCCAGCGCCGGCGTGGTGCCCCACTCGACCACCGTGTCGCCGGCTTCCGCCGTGGTGAAGCGGATCGTGGCCCGGACGTCGGTGATCTGCTCGACGCGCAGGTTCGTGATCTCCGGGCCGGCGCAGTCGAGCTGCGCGGTCGCATAGGACAGCCCCTGCGCCCCGGCGCCGTCGTCGTCGTCGCGGTAGGTCGCGGTCAGCGCGTCGCCGTCCGCCGCCGACAGCCTCCCGTCCCCCGGCACCGGGGCCCCGGCGTGGAGCGGGATCGAGGCCGCGAAGACCGAGGTGTTGGGTCCGGTCTCGGTGGCGGTCACCCACTCGCCGGCCGGCTCGGCCGAGGAGGAGGCCTGCAGCACGACCGTCTGGGCGGTCCCCGGGTCGGTGTTGAGGTCGATGTCGGTGACGCGGAACGTCGCGCTCTCGGTGCAGGTCAGGACCGGCTCGTCGATCGTCACGCGGCCGGCGTGGCAGGGCTGGAGCCCGCTGCCGAAGTTCCCCAGCGTCTCGAAGTGGAAGTAGGCGCCGCCGTTGTCGGCCCGCGCCAGGTTCCCGGCCCCGTCGGCCGAGCGGACGTCGAACCAGTAGACCGTGCAGGCCTGCAGCCCGGTCAGCGAAACCTCGTGGGCGGTGGTGTCGGCGTTCCCCGGCGTCGAGGTCGCGGGCGGCTTGACCTGGCCCCAGGTCGCCACGCTGTCCGAGGCCTCGTCGGTGGTCCAGACGATCCTGGCCGCGGTGTCGCTCACGTTGGTGGTGCCGACCGCGGAGATCGCCGGACCGACGCAGTCGACGCGCGCGTCGGCGAGGTAGGGGACGTTGGTGCCGCCGTCGCAGTCGAGCGCGTCGACGTAGCGCGCGTGGAGCGCGTCGCCCGGGGCGACCGAGAGCAGCCCGTCGCCGTGGACGGGCGCACCGGTCGTGGTCGGCAGCACCGCGTCGAACAGCATCGAGTGGACTGCGCGCTCGGTCAGGACCAGC
>CAYZDB010000481.1:0-1778 GCA_964476985.1 uncultured Acidobacteriota bacterium
ACGGGATCGCGACCGAAAGGGTGCTGGCCGTGCTGCGCCGCCCCGACGGCTTCGGCATCACCGTCCGCGCCGGCCGCAACCTGCTGCGTCCCTCGCACCTGTTCGCGCCGCTCAAGCAGGGCGATCGGGACACGCTCGCGGCGCTGGTCGAGCTGTTCCTCGAGCGGCAGATAACGAACGGCGAGCTGCCGCGCGCCGCCGACCCGGCGCGCCGGGCCGCGCTCTTCGCCGAGTCGTTCGCGCGGACCTTCGGCCGCGCCGCCGCGGCCTTCGAGCGCGAGTACGTCTTCTGCTGGATGTCGTGGGACGGCGACAACATTCTCGCCGACGGCGGGATCATCGACTACGGCTCGGTCCGCCAGTTCGGGCTGTTCCACCGCGAGTACCGCTACGACGACGGCCCGCGCTGGTCGACCACGATCCTCGAGCAGAAGGCGCAGGCCCGGCGGATGGTCCGCGCCGCGGTCCAGATCCGCGAGTTCCTGCGGACCGGCCGGCGCCCGCCGCTGAAATCCCTCGGGGGCGACCCCGCGCTGGCGCTGTTCGACTTCGAGTTCGAGGCCTGGCGCGACCGGCTGCTGCTGCGGCAGATCGGCTTCGACCGCGCCGCCGCCGAGGCGCTGTTCCGCCACGACCGCCGCCTGGTCCGCCGCTTCGATCGCGTGCTCCGCGGCTTCGAACGGGCGCAGTCCTCGCGCGGACCGATCCCGACCCGGGACGGGATCACCTGGGACGCGGTCTACTGCGTGCGCGACGTGCTGCGCGAGCTGCCGGCCCGGCTGGCGGCGACGGGGCAGCCCTTCACCCCGCGCGAGTTCCTGAAGGTCGCGCTGTCGCACTACGCCTCGCGCCGCGACCGGGTTCCCACGCCCTACCGGCTGGCCCGGGCCCGGGAGTTCCAGCGCCTCTACGAGACGCTGATCGCCCGCGCCGCGCGCCGGACCGGTCGGCGCCGGGCGGAGGTCCTGCGCGTCGTCGCGGCCCGCTCCGCGGCGATCAACCGCGCCGCGCGGATCACCGGCGACAGCATCGTCTGGGCGGCCCAGCTGCTGACCCGTCACCGCCACCGCCTGGCCCCCGCCGCGCTGCAGGCGGCGATGACCCGCTTCATCGCCGCCAACACCCTCGATCCCGACCGGGCGGCGCCGCGCAGCGACCCGTCGACCGGCGCGTCCTGCGTCGCCCGCGAGGACCGGCTCGTCCGCTGGATGACCCACGGCGTGCACCAGCTGCGCCACGGGATCTGACCGGCCGCACCGCGTGCGGGGCGGCGGCGGCCGCGCTACTCCACGTGCCCCTGCAGGAACCACCGCCGCCGCTCGCGGTCGAAGTAGACCCACAGCAGGTCGCCGCGGCCGGTCTCCGCGAAGTGGTATTCGCGGTGGACCGGCCGGCGCCACCAGCCGCCGCTGATCACGAACGGCCCGACCAGCCGCGTCACCGCGCCGTGCGGCAGGCTGCTGATCAGCCAGCCGTCGTCGCGCAGGTGGTGCGAGCGCGGCGGCAGCGCCAGCGGGCGGTCGTAGAGCCGGCGCACCAGCACCGGCCCCGCGGGGTCGCGCCCGCCGACGACGCGCAACCAGGCGGCGGTGGGGGCGGCCGGGCCGTACGCGCCGGCCGCGACCGCGACCGCGTCGTCCGCCCCGGAGCCGCGCTCCCCCGCGATCAGCCGCAGGGGCCGGCCTCCGTGTCGGCCCGGGCCTCCGTGCCGGCCCGCGTCACCGCCCCCCTCCGCGTCCGCGCCGCCGGCCGCCGCCCCGCCCGCCGCGGACGCCTCG
>CAYZDB010000482.1:0-1773 GCA_964476985.1 uncultured Acidobacteriota bacterium
ATCCCGCACCCCTCCAGGTCGGCCGCGCTCAGCCCGGCGTGCGTCATCGACGCCGGGTGCTCGATCAGCGTCTCGACGCCGCCCAGCGAGACCGCGAGCGTCATGAGCTGCAGCGATTCGAGCAGCGTCACGCCGGCGTCGTAGCCCCCCTTCAGCTCGAAGGCGATGATCGAGCCCGGGCCGTCCATCTGCCGGCACGCCAGCTCGTACTGCGGATGGCTCGGCAGGCCGGGGTAGAAGACGCGGGCCACGGCCGGGTGCCCCTCGAGCTGCCGCGCCAGCCGCAGCGCGGTCTCCTGCGAGGTCCGGACGCGCATCGGCAGCGTCTTCAGGCCGCGCAGCGTCAGCCACGCCTGGTGCGGGTCCATCGTCCCGCCCAGGTAGGTGCGTCCGCGGCGCAGCGTCTTCAGGAGCGCGGGGTCGCGCGCGACGATCACCCCGCCGACGACGTCGCTGTGGCCGTTGATGTGCTTGGTCGTGCTGTGCAGCACGATCTGCGCCCCCAGCTCGAGCGGGCGCTGCAGCACCGGCGAGGCGAAGGTGTTGTCGACCGCGACGATCGCGCCGCGGCGGGCGGCCAGCTCGGCGCAGGCGGAGAGGTCGGCCAGGCGCAGCGTCGGGTTGGCGGGGGTCTCCAGGAACAACAGCTTCGTCTCGGGCCGGAAGGCGCGGGCCACGGCCTCCAGGTCGCCGGTGTCGACGAAGGTCGAGCCGACGCCGAAGCGCGCGAAGTCGTGCTCGAGGACCAGGCGCGACGGGCCGTAGAGCGCCTCGGTCGCGACGACGTGGTCACCCGAGCGCAGCAGCGAGAAGAAGACGGTGCAGACCGCGGCCATCCCGGTCGCGGTCGCCAGTCCCTCGGTCCCGCGCTCGAGCGCGGCGACGCAGTCCTCGAGCATCCGCGTCGTCGGGTTGTCGATCCGCGAGTAGATGTAGCCGGCCTCCGTCCCGGCGAAGCGTCGCGCCCCCTGGGCCGGGGTATCGAAGGCGAAGGTCGAGGTCTGGTAGATCGGCGGGGCGACTGCCCCGGTCAGCGGGTCGGGGGCCTGGCCGGCGTGGATCGCGAGGGTGTCCAGCGCCTGGTCCGGTGCGTGGCCGGCCTTCGGGGGGGGAATCCGGGTGGTCATCGGAGGGGTGCTCCGCGTGCGGCGGGGGGAGCCTCGAGGATACGACGGTTCGGCCGCGGGCCGGCGCACCGGCCAGGTTCCGCGCGTCAGACCTCGTCCGGAAACGCGACCGTCGCGCGCGCCCCGGGCAGGCCGAGCACCAGCGCCACCAGCCGGTCGACCCCCAGCGCGATTCCGGCACAGGGCGGGAACCCCGCCGCGAGCGCGGCCAGGAACTCCTCGTCCAGCTCCGGGACCTCGCGTCCCGCCGCGCGTCGCGCCGCGCGGTCGGCCTCGTGGCGGCGGCGCTGCTCGCCAGGATCGGTCAGCTCGTCGAAGGCGTTGGCCAGCTCGACCCCCGCGGCGTACAGCTCGAAGCGCAGCGCGACCGGCCACTCGGCGTCGTCGCGCACGCGGGCCAGCGCGGACTGCGAGGCGGGGAACTCGGACAGAACGGTCATCCGGCCGCGGCCCAGCCTCGGCTCGACCCGCGCCAGGAAGATCCGGAAGAAGACGTCGTCCCACGTGTCGTCGTCGGCGACCGGGAGCCCCAGGCCCCGGGCCGCGCCGGCCAGCGCGTCGCGTGTCCGGTGCTCCGCCAGGTCGATTCCGGCGTCGCGCGCGAAGGCCTCGCGCACGGTCAGGCGCTCGGGCGGCGCGGTCAGGT
>CAYZDB010000483.1:0-1525 GCA_964476985.1 uncultured Acidobacteriota bacterium
GGCGAGCGAGGTGAACTCCCCCTGCGTGCCGGACTCGACCGTCTCGCTCGACCAGGCGAGCGGTCCGCGGCTCGCGTACTTGATGCCTGCCCCCTTGCCGGCGCCGCGGAAGCTCAAGGCGGCCCCCGCCGGGCCGTACGCCAGGCTGATCCCGGTGGTGCTCGTCCCCTTCGAGACGGTTTCGGCGCTCCACACCGAGCCGCTGTGCCAGGCGAAGCGGAGCAGGTCGCCGGAGACGTAGGCCAGCGCGGGGAGACCGGCCGGGGAGTAGGCCTGGTCGATGTACGCGCCGCCCGGGTCGACGCTCTCGATCGTCCAGGTTGCGGCCAGCAGTGCGCCGGCCGGCGCGGACCCGCGATCGAAGGCGGCCGGGGCCTCGATCGCTTCGCCCGGCGCGACGGCCCGCGCCTCCGCGGCGAAGCGTGCCGCCAGAAGCTCGGCCCGGCCGTCGGAAGCCACAGCGAGCGCTCCGGATGCGAGCAGGGCAATGGACAGGACGAGAACGACGCGTGACGAGTTGCTGGTCGGCCGCATGGCATCCCCCTCTCGAAGCTCCAAGGAGCCAACGCGCCCGTCGCCCCCCGGCATCGTTGCGCAGAGGCTACTCCTGCGGGCCGGCGGGAGGAAGCAGGAACAGGCCGGCTGTTTCCGCCGACGCGAGATCGCGCGATCTTGACCGCTCACGAAGGCGTAAGCTGCACGGGGTGAGGCGGCCCGGAGGACGCGGCCTCAGCGCGCGAGTCCCCCCAGCTGCCGCTCGATCTCGGTCCGGAGCGGGCTTCCGGGCGCGGCCTTCGCGCGCGCCGCGCGCCACGCCTCCTCCGCCGCGCCCGTGCGCCCCATCCGGCGCTCGACGAACCCCAGCAGGTACGGTGGGAACGCGCTCTCCGGCGTCGCCGCAGCGAGCGCGCGGGCCTGCTCGGCGGCCTGCGGGAGCGGCCCCTCCAGCGCCCGCCGCACGGCCTCCCGAATGCGCGCGGGGTCCCCACCGCCCGGTTCGAGCTGGGACAGCGCGACGAGCTTCTCCTCCTCGACCCGCGCCAGCTCCGCGGTCGTCAGGTCGAGCCGCAGCACCGCGTCGAGCAGCTCCAGCGCGCGGGCGCTCTCCCCCTCCCGGTTGTAGAGCCGCGCCAACCGGATCCGCGGATCGGGCTGCTGCGGCGCCTCGGCGATCGCCGCGGCGAACAGCGCGCGGGCCTCGGCCCCGCGGCCGGCCTGGGCCAGCGCCGCCGCGCGCTGGCTCTTCAGCAGCGGCCGGTAGGCGGCGAGCAGCGGCTGCGTCACGGGGAGCGGGTCCTGCTGCGCCAGCGCGCCGTCGAGCAGCGCCAGCGCGCGGTCGACCTCGCCCCGCCCCAGCAGGTGCGGGGAGAGGTTCAGCACGACCTTCAGGTTGCGCGGGACGGTCTCGTGGGCCGCGCTCCACAGCATGTACTTGTCGGCCCAGTCCCGGTTGCGCAGGTCGCTGCGCACGATTCCCGCGGCGACCAGCAGCGCGAGCACGGCCCAGGCGGCATGGGTGGCCAGA
>CAYZDB010000483.1:1535-1771 GCA_964476985.1 uncultured Acidobacteriota bacterium
GGCGGCGCGCCCGGCCGCGCCGGGGCGCGCGACGAGGCGCCCCGCGCCCCAGCCGAGCGCGAGGCAGAAGCCGATCGACGGGAGGTAGAGGAAGCGCTCGGCCGCGTTGGTGCCGAGCGTGACCAGCAGGTTCGAGACCGGGAGGTAGGTGACGGCGCCGATCACCAGCGCGGCGAACGGCAGCCGCTCGCGCCGAGCCAGCGCCAGCGCGGCGCCGGCAAGCACCGCGAGGGCCA
>CAYZDB010000484.1:0-1729 GCA_964476985.1 uncultured Acidobacteriota bacterium
GTGCTCGTCGAGGCGTTCGACACGGGGCTTCCGGCAGCTTGGATCGACGCGATGGCCGGCGCCTCGCGGCCTCCCGTCTGGATCGTCCTCGAGTACCTGACCGCGGAAGCGTGGGCCGAGAGCGCGCACCGCCGGGCGTCCCCGGAGCCGCGCACCGGGCTGGCCCGCTGGTACTGGTACCCGGGCTTCACCGCCGCCACGGGCGGTCTGCTGCGCGAGGCCGGCCTGTTCGCGCGGCGCGACGCGTTCCGGCGCGATCCCGCGGCACGCACGGCGACACTCGCCTCGGTCGGGGCGAAGGCGCCCCCGGACGCCCGCGTCGCGCTCCTGTTCTGCTACCCGACGCCCGGCCTTCCCCCGCTGCTGGACGCCTGGGCCGACGGCGACGACCCGGTCGTCGCGCTCGTCCCGCAGGGGGTGGCGGTCGACGCGATCGACCGCTGGACCGGCGGCCGCGTCCCCTATCCGGGCGCGCCGTTCGTTCGAGGGGCGCTCGCGCTCGCGTCGATTCCGTTCGTCCCGCAGGCGGATTTCGATGCGCTGCTGTGGTCGTGCGA
The DNA here is from genome assembly GCA_964476985.1 of uncultured Acidobacteriota bacterium. Taxonomy (GTDB): domain Bacteria; phylum Acidobacteriota; class Polarisedimenticolia; order J045; family J045; genus JALOKP01. Next base: position 558 of record CAYZDB010000484.1, read on the forward strand.
CCTGGCGATCGTCCGGGGCGAGGACTCGCTCGTGCGCGCCCAGTGGGCGACGATCCCGTTCGCCTGGCACGCCTATCCGCAGGCCGACGGGGCGCACCACGCCAAGGTCGCCGCGTTCCTGGACCGCCACCTGGCCGGAGCGCCGCCCGGCCCCGCGGCCACCGTCCGGCGATTCACGGAGGCCCTCAACCGGGGGGACGGCCCTGGCCTGGCAGCTGCCTGGCTACCCTTCGACCGGGCCCGCCAGGCCCTGGCCGCTCATCGTCGCGCGTGGGCCGAATCCCTGGCGTCCCGGCCCGATCTGGCAACAGGGCTGGTTGAGTTCGCCCGGGGGCGGCTATAATGATGGGTTTCCCCAACCCACCCATTCTGGCGGCCTGCCCCTTCCCGGGCGTCCCGCCCCGGAGATACCGATGAAGATCGCCCAGGAAGTCCGGGCCGGCAACGTCATCATGGTCGGCAAGGACCCGATGGTCGTGCAGAAGGCCGAGTTCTCGAAGTCCGGCCGCAACGCGTCCGTCGTCAAGATGAAGCTCAAGAACCTCCTGTCGGGCACCGGCACGGAGACGATCTACCGCGCCGACGAGAAGTTCGAGACGGTCCAGCTCGACAAGAAGGAAGTGACCTACTCGTACTTCGGCGACCCGATGTACGTGTTCATGGACGGCGAGTTCAACCAGTTCGAGGTCGAGAAGGAATCGATGGGCGACGCGCTCAACTTCCTCGAGGACGGCCTCTCCTGCGAGATCACGTTCTACGACGGCCGCGCGATCTCGGTCGAGCTGCCGAACACCGTGGTGCGGGAGATCGCCTACACCGAGCCCGCGGTCAAGGGCGACACGTCGGGCAAGGTGACCAAGCCCGCGAAGCTCGCGACCGGGTACGAGGTCGCGGTGCCGTTGTTCGTCAGCACCGGCGACAAGATCGAGGTCGACACGCGGACCGGCGAGTACAAGCGCCGCGTCTGACCTTGGGGTCCGACCCCGGTTTCATTGGGGTCTGACCCCGGTTTTCGGCGCGTGTAGCCCCGGGGTCCGGCCCCGGACTTCGCCTCCAACGGGCGCCCGCTGCACGTGCAGCCGGCGCCCGTTTCGCATCCGGAGTGTGGTTGAATCTGCGCGATCCGCCGCGTCACTCGGCCCCCCGCACCGCCCCCCTCCCTCGCCCATGCC
>CAYZDB010000485.1:0-1724 GCA_964476985.1 uncultured Acidobacteriota bacterium
AGGACCAGGGGTTCGTCGTCGTCGGCGTCATGACCGACGCCAACGCGACCAAGATCGGCTCGGGCTACATGAAGGACAACCCGGTCAGCTACCCGGTCGTGCTCGACGACGACGGCGCGGCCTTCGACTGCGCCTGGGGCACCGTCACCGGGATCCCGCTGATGGTGCTGGTCGATCGCGACGGGAAGGTGCTCGAAGTCTTCCAGGGGACCGGCGACATCGGGACCCTGCAGCGCCGGATCACGGAGCTGTTCGCGGCGCCGGCGCCGGCCGCGTGAGGCGCCCGGGGGCCGTCCTGCTGCTCGCGCTGGGCGCGGCGGCCGCCGCCGGCTGTGGCCTGTTCGGGCCGCGCCTGCCGGAGGACCCGGAAGCACGCTACGAGGCGATCGCCGCGTCGGCCTGGGGTCCCGAATCGCCCGAGGCGCTGACCCGGTACCTCGAGGTGCGGCAGGCGCTGAAGCCCTCCTACGAAGGCTACCGGGAGGGGATCCAGAACTGGGCGCTGCGCGAGGCCGCGACCGGCCGGGCCTTCGGCCCGAACCTGCTCGGCGTGGCCGCGATGCGCAAGAAGCTCGACGACGAGGCCGCGAAGCGCGGGCTGAACTTCGACGACTACCAGCGGATGACGATCCTGGTCTACGGCCGCTGGCTGCGCGCGTCGCGGCCCGGGCCGCTCCCCGAGGAGGGGGTGGTCCGCACGCTGAAGGAGATGGAGGTGGGCCTCGGCCGGCAGCTCGAGAAGGCGGCCGCCTCGGGCGACGTCTCGATCGACACCGCCGCGATCCAGGCCCGGATCGACTCGATCCGCCACCAGCTCCGGTTCCTCGAGCCCTACGCGACGATGGACAAGGACGCGACGCTGGCGGCGATCGACCCGGGGACCCGGAGCTGGCTCGAAGCGCACCGGAAGGAGGTCGAGGAGCTGGACTGGCTCTACTTCGACACCGCCCCGCCGCCGCGCACGGAAGCGAAGAAGAAGGCCTGAGCCGCCGCGCGGGCCGGTCCCGCGACCGGGTCAGCTCGCGAGCCGCGCCCGGAAGTACTCGACCGTCGCCCGCAGCCCGTCGTCCAGCGCGACCTTCGGCTCCCAGTCCAGCACCTTCCGGGCCAGCGCGATGTCCGGCTTGCGCTGCCGCGGGTCGTCGGCCGGCAGATCCCGGAAGACCACCTTCGAGCGCGAGCCGACCAGCGCGATGATCCGCTCGGCCAGCTCGAGGATGCTCGACTCGACCGGGTTCCCCAGGTTCACCGGGCCGGTGAAGTCGTCGGGCGTGTTCATCAGCCGGATCAGGGCCTCGATCAGGTCGTCGACGTAGCAGAAGCTGCGGGTCTGGTCCCCCTTGCCGTAGATCGTGATGTCCTCGCCGCGCAGCGCCTGGCGGATGAAGTTCGAGACCACCCGGCCGTCGTCGGGGTGCATCCGCGGGCCGTAGGTGTTGAAGATCCGCGCGACCTTGATCCGCAGCCGGTGCTGGCGCCAGTAGTCGAAGAAGAGGGTCTCGGCGCAGCGCTTGCCTTCGTCGTAACAGGCCCGGATGCCGATCGGGTTGACGCTGCCCCAGTAACTCTCCGGCTGGGGGTGGACGTTGGGGTCGCCGTAGACCTCGCTGGTCGAGGCCAGCAGGATCTTGGCCTTCACCCGCTTGGCCAGGCCCAGCATGTTGATGCTGCCGTGGACGGAGGTCTTGGTCGTCTGGACCGGATCGCGCTGGTAGTGGATCGGC
>CAYZDB010000486.1:0-1702 GCA_964476985.1 uncultured Acidobacteriota bacterium
CGGCCGCCGAGGTTGGAAACCAGCGATCCCCCGCGGGGTCGTAACGGCCGCCCGTGTTGAGCCGCGTGTCCTCGGCCTGGCGACCGCCCCACACGATCAGCCGGGTGCCGGTCCAGACGGCCGTGTGGTCCTTGCGCGGGACCGGGGCGCCCTGCGCGGTCGTCGCGCGCCAGGCGTCTGTCGCGGGCTCGTAGCGCGCGCCGTCGCCCAGGTCGACTTCGTCGGCCCCGCCCCACACGATGAACTCGGCGCCGGTCCACGTCCCGCTGTGTCGCGCCCGCCGGGCCGGTCCCGCTCCGCGCGAGATCGCCTGCCAGGACGACGCCAGGGGTGCCCAGCGCCCCCCGGTGTCCTCGCTGCGCGTCGCGCTCCGGCCGCCCCAGACCAGCATCTCGGTGCCGGTGAAGACCGCGGCGTGGAACCGCCGCGCGCTCGGGGCGCCGGTCGCCGGGATCTCGGTCCAGGTGTCGGCGGACGGGTCGTACGCGCCGCCGGTCGCGAGCAGTTCGCCGGCACCGGACGACTCGCCACCCCAGACCAGCATCCGCGACCCGCTCCAGACCGCCGTGTGGTAGCGCCGGCCGGCAGGCGGGTTCGCTTCACTGGTCGGGCGCCACGAGTCGGTCGCGGGGTCGTAGCGGCCGCCGCTGAAGAAGTAGCTCGTCGCGTTGGCGCCGCCCCAGACGACGAGTTCGGTCCCGGTCCAGACCGCGGTGTGCTGGCGCCGCGCGGCCGGCGCGTTGAGCCCGGAGAGCGGGCGCCAGGTACCCGCCGCCAGGTTCAAGGCCGCGCCGTCGCCCAGGTAGACCCCCAGGTCGAACCCGCCCCAGACGACCAGCTCGGTCCCGGTCCAGGCCCCGGCGAAGTCCTTGCGCGGCGAGGGCGCGCCGCTCGCGGGGAGCGGGCTCCAGGCCCCGGACGCGGGGTCGTAGCGCGCGCCGTCGGCGAGGTTGGTGAACCCCGGCCCCTCGCCACCCCAGATCAGCATCTCGCTGCCGGTCCACGCCGCGAGGTGACGCGAGCGGGCCGCCGGGGCGCCCAGCGCGGGGATCGCGCTCCAGGCATCGGACGCGGGATCGTACGCGGCCCCGTTGCCGAGCGGGTCGCCGTCGATGCCGCCCCAGACGAGCATCTGGCTCCCGGTCCAGACGGCGGTGTGCCAGGAGCGGGCGGCCGGCGCACCGAGCTGCCGGAGCGACCGCCACGAGTCGGTCGCCGGGTCGTAGCGCCCGCCGGTCGCGAGCGGCTCGCCGGCCCGACCGCCCCAGACGATCATCTCCGCGCCGGTCCAGACCGCGGTCGGTCCCTCGCGCGGGTCCGGCACATCGTCGAGACTCGCCCCGTTCCAGGCCTCGTCGCAGCCCGAGGGTCCGTCTCCGCCGAGCGGGGCCCCGGGTGCGGGCGGGAGCGGCAGCCCGGCCAGTTCCTCGCGCGTCAGCAGCGGAGGGGACGGTGCGGGCTCGAAGGAGGCCGCCGCGCCGGCCCACCACGAGGGGAAGGAGACGGCCGGCACCGCGAAGCGTGCGACCTCGACCGCGCCGCAGTCGAGGTCCGCCAGCCGCACCTCGAACAGCGCGCCGCCGCCGCCCGCGGCCACCGGGCCCGGCTCGCCCGGTCCGGCCCAGCGTTCGCGCAGTTCCTGCCAGCGCGCGGGATCGTCGGTCGGCTGCGCGTCGTCGCGCTGCAGCAACTCCGCCGGGCA
>CAYZDB010000487.1:0-1696 GCA_964476985.1 uncultured Acidobacteriota bacterium
CGCGCCAGCCGCTCGGCCGCGCCCGCGTGGGCCAGTTCCTCGGTGCGCTGCGGCCACGCCGGGTCGTCGCGCCGCCAGCGCGGCGGGTCGAGGTCGACCACGATCCCGCCACCCAGCGTCGTCACCGGGCTGTAGCGGCGCAGGATGAAGCGGTCGCCCGGCAGCGCCGCCAGCGGCGCTTCGAGCCGGATCTGCGCCGCGCCGCGCGCACCCGGCGGCAGCGGGCGCTCACCCGGCAGGCGCAGCCGCCCGAGCAGCTCGGCGGTGCCGTGGTGGACCCGCACGCGCTGCTCGTCCTCGAGCGGCGCGGGGGCATCGGGGGTGACCTCGAGCAACGCGTCGAAGACCAGCGTGGTCGGCCCGAGTCCGGGCGGGACCAGCACCATCCCGCGCGTCAGCCGCTCGCGGTCGACCCCCTGCAGGTTGACCGCGACGCGCCGCTGCGGGCCCGCCTCGTCGACCGCCGCGCCGTGGACCTGCAGCCCGCGGATCTTCCCGGCCGGCCCGCCGGGCACCGCCTCGAGCGCGTCGCCGACGCGCAGCGCGCCCCCCTGCAGCGTGCCGGTGACGATCGTCCCGAAGCCGCGCGCGGCGAAGACGCGGTCGACCGGGAGCCGCGGCCACGGCCCCTCGGCCCGCTCCGGCAGCCGCGCCGCGACCCCCGCCAGCGCCGCGCGCAGCGCGTCGAGTCCGGCGCCGGTGACGCCGCTCACGGTGACCACCGGCGCCCCCTCGAGGAAGCTCCCCGCGACCAGCTCGCGGACCTCCTCGGCGACCAGCTCGACCATCGCCTCGTCGACCAGGTCGGCGCGCGTGATCGCGACCAGCCCGGCCGGGATCCCGAGCAGCCGGCAGATCGCGAGGTGCTCGCGGGTCTGCGGCATGACCGACTCGTCGGCGGCGACGACCAGCAGCACCAGGTCGATGCCGGTGGCGCCGGCCAGCATGTTGTGGACGAAGCGCTCGTGCCCCGGCACGTCGACGAACGAGACGACGAGGTCGCCGATCCGCGCCGGCGCGAACCCCAGGTCGATCGTGATCCCGCGCTCCTTCTCCTCCGGAAGCCGGTCCGGGTCGATCCCGGTCAGCGCGCGGACCAGCGTCGACTTGCCGTGGTCGATGTGGCCGGCGGTGCCGACGACGACGTGCCGGAGCGGGGCGGGGTCGGACACGGTGCGGGATCAGTGGTGCGTCGGCCCGCCGGGGCGGCGCACGCCGCGCCAGGCCGCGCGCGGCTCGGGACGGACCTCGGGCGGCGGGAAGGCGGAGGCCTCGGCCGTGGCGGTGGCCGCGACCTCGCGGACCAGGCGGGTGACCTCGGCGATGCGGAACGGCTTGCCGATCACGGGGCGCGGCGGCGGCCCTTCCAGCTCGGCCGAGAGCGGATCGCCGGTGCTGAACAGCAGCCGGTCGGCGAGCTCGGGCGCGCGGCGGCGCAGCTGCGCGTAGAACTCGAGCCCCGACATCCGCGGCATCCGCAGGTCGGAGACGATCACGTCGGCCCCGCGCTCGAGCAGCCACTCCAGCGCGGCCTCGGGATCGGCCATCGAGCGGGCCTCGGCCCCCGCCTCGCGCAGCGTGGCGACCAGCACCGCCCCGGCCTCCGGCTCGTCGTCGAGCACCAGCACCGACAGCCCGTCGAGCCGCGGCAGCGGCGGCGGCCCGAGAACCGGGACCTCCTCGATCGGCCTCCGCG
>CAYZDB010000488.1:0-1666 GCA_964476985.1 uncultured Acidobacteriota bacterium
GGTACGAGCTCACCCTGGGGGCGCTCCCGCTGCCCGGCGGCGGGGTCTGTTTCCGCGTCTGGGCGCCGCGCGTCCGGAAGGTCGCGGTGAAGCTGCTCGGTCCGCCGGAGCGGATCATTCCGATGCGGCGCAGCGCGGGCGGAATGTTCTCCACCGTGGTCGCGGACGCGCCGCGCTGATGCCCTCCCCGCTCGACCACGTCCGCCAGTTCACGCGCGCGGCGAAGAGCAACTTCTACTACGCGTTCCTCACCCTGCCGCCCGACCGGCGCGACGGGATCGTCGCCGTCTACGCCTTCTGCCGCGCCGCCGACAACGCCGTCGACGACGCCCCCGACCGGGAGAGCGCGGCGCGCGAGCTGGCCTTCTGGCGCGAGGAGCTGGGCCGCGCCTTCGACGGGACCGCGTCGCACCCGGTCGCGGTGCGGGCCGGCGAGGCGGCGCGCCAGTTCGGGCTGGAGCGGCGGCTGTTCGAGGAGGTGCTCGACGGCGTCGGCTGGGACCTGGCGCCCCGGCGCTTCGCGCGCTTCGACGAGCTGGCCGGCTACTGCGACCTGGTGGCGGGGGCGGTCGGGCGGCTGACCGTGCGGATCCTCGGGCACCGCGAGCCGGAAGCCGACGAGTACGCCCGGCAGCTGGGCCTGGCCCTGCAGCTGACCAACATCCTGCGCGACCTCGGCCCCGACGCGGCGGCTGGGCGCTTCTACCTGCCGCAGGACGACCTGGCGCGGTTCGGGGTGGACGAGGCCGGGGTGCTCGGCGCGGACCCCGCGCGGCTGGCGCTGCTGCGGTTCGAGGCCGGACGCGCCCGCGAGTGCTTCGAGGCCGCGCGCGGGTTCGGCCGGCGCTGGCCGCGCGACCTCTGCGCGGCGGAGGCGATGGCCGCGATCTACCGCCGGCTGCTCGAGCGGGTCGAGCGCGCCGGCTTCCCGGCGGGACCGCGACGGGTCGAGCTGCCGCGCCCGCTCAAGGCCTGGATCGCGGCGCGGGCTTTCCTGCGCGGCCGGCTGGCCCGGGCCTGAGCCCCCGGCTGGTGCCGGGACTCCCGCCTCGCTATCTTTGGCCGCAGTTGGGGCCTTTCGACGGGGAGAGTGCATGGCGGTCTGCCCGGAGTGCGGCGGGCGGGTGTTCCCGGCCCTGCTGGCCAGCCTGAAGCCGGCAGCGGTCTTCCCGTGCCGCTGGTGCAACGCCGTGCTGCGCTGGTCGGCGGCGGGGCGCCTGCTGCGGGACGCGCTGCTCGGCGCCGGGCTGATCGGCGCGCTGCTGCTCCCGGCCTGGCTGCGCGGGAGGGGCCTGGTCGCGCTCGGGTGGGAGCTGGCGCTGATCGCCGCCGTCGCGGTCGTGGCCCTGGCCTGGCTCGTCGGCGACGTGATCCCGCTGCATACCGTGCGGCCGCGCACCGTCTTTCCGGCCGGGGACCCGCGGTCGCCCGGGCCGAGGCACGGCGCATGAGCGAGGTCGTCGTCCGCGGGAGCGCGCCCGTGCGCGCCGGCACGGTCTACGCGCTGGGACGCAACTACGCCGAGCACGCCCGCGAGATGGGCGCACCGGCCGAGCCGGTGGTGTTCCTGATGCCGGCCTCGGCGCTCGCCGTCGCGCCGGCCCCCGGCGCGACGATCGAGATCGCCTGGCCCGAGGGAAGCGCCGAGGTCCACCACGAGGTGGAG
>CAYZDB010000489.1:0-1662 GCA_964476985.1 uncultured Acidobacteriota bacterium
TGACCAATACGGCCAACCTCTCGATCGCCCAATACCCGGAAGTGCTGGTGCGCCAGGCAGCCATCGAGTCCTGGCGGCTCGGCGCACTCAGCCCGACCCGTCAACTCATCGCGCTGGCGCAGACCGACGACGACGAGCTCCGGTGGCGCGTGGTCTTCGCGCTGGGGCAGCTGCGGGCACCGGCCGCCGGCGCGGCCCTCCTGGGCGCGCTGCAGGACAAGCACCCGCTCGTGCGGCTGTACGCCGCCAAGGCACTGACGGCGTCCTACGCCGCCGCGGCCGGGCTCGATGCAGGCAGCGTGGTCCAGTTGCTGATCCGGGGCACGCGCGACGAGAACACCAGCGTCCGGATCAGTTCCCTGCGGTCCCTGGGTACTTACGGGCGGCCGGAGATCGCCGACCAGATCGTGTCCCAGCTCGCCGACCCCGTGGCGAACATCCCGGTGGAAGCGGCCTCCGCTGTGGCCCAGTCGGGGGGCGGGGTCGCGGTGGCACAGTTGTCCAGGGTCGTGAGGGAGGGGAAGGGCACCTTCGCCTTGCAGCAGGAGGCGCTGCTCGGCCTGGCACGGATCAGCCCCGATTCGTTCCGGGCGCTCTCCGGGGCCTGGACCTCGAGCGCGCGGTGGCCGGAGCGCGCCGCCGCCGCCGAGGGCTGGGGATGGGTGGCCCCCGGTCCCGATGTGGGCCATCCCGACTTCTTTGCCGACCCCGACGGGCGCGTTGCCGCCGCGGCGCTGCAGGGGTGGGTGCAGGCGGTACCGGGTCCCGATCCGGCGCTGCTGGCGGCGGCGCGCCGCCTCCTTTCCCATCAGGACGTCGGGGTGCGCACGCTGGCGGCCGAGGCGATCGCCCGCGCGCCGCAGGGCACCGACCTCGCCCCGCTCAGCGCCGCCTTCCAGCGGGCCGGTACGGACTCCGTGCCGGACGCGGCCATCGCCGCGCTGCTCGCGCTCCGGAGCCTCGCCAGCGCGTCCGACGAGGACGCGGCTGACGTCGCACGTAACTTCCTGGCCCTGAGCCCGCGCCCGGCGAACTATGTCGTCCGGCTCTGGGCCGAATCCGCCTGGCCCGCGGCCGCCCAGCGCTGGGGCTCCTCCTTTCCGATCCAGACCGGCAGGACGATGGAGGACTACCGCGAGATCGCGCGGCGGTTCGTCGCCGTTCCCGAATCGCCAGAGGCCTATCCGCACGTCTTCATCGAAACGGACCAGCGCGGCGTGATCGAGGTCGAGCTGTTCGGGCCGGAGGCACCGCTCACCGTCGTGAATTTCCTGACGCTGGTGGACCGACGGTTCTTCGACCGCGGCCGCTGGCAGCGAGTCATCCCCGATCTCGTCGCTCGGGACGGGGACCCGCGCGGGGATGGATGGGGCGGGCCTGGGTACGCGATTCGGGACGAGATCAACCAGCGCCGTTTCGACGGGTTCGTCCTCGCCATGGCGCTGTCGGGCCCCGATACGGGAGGGAGCCAGTGGTTCCTGACCCTCGGGCAGCAGCCGCAGCTGGATGGCAGGTACACGATCTTCGGCCGGGTCGTCGGTACACCGACCGCGCTCCTCCGGGTCACCGAGGGCGACCAGATTCGCCTGGTCCGACGTTCAAGCCCCTGACCTGACTGGCGATAAACTACGATGCCACAACACTTTCGGCTTGACCGCCTGA
>CAYZDB010000490.1:0-1659 GCA_964476985.1 uncultured Acidobacteriota bacterium
AGCTGCTCGCCGACCCGGCGCTGCGCGACGACCTGGTGCGCGGCCCGGCCTGGCTAGTGGAGGTCCGCAACGACGACGGCTGGTTCGGCCAGGAGTTCCCGGACGGGGTCGAGATGCTGCTGCTCGAGGCCCCGGGGCGGGTAACCGACCCCGCGGCGATCGGCACGCTGTACGACGCGATGGCGCGGCTGCTCGACGGGCTGGCGGAGCAGGAGAAGGACGCCGCGGAGTAGGCGGGTCTCCCTCACGGCCGGCCTTGGCGGCCGCGGCGCGGAGTCCGTATCCTCCCCGCATGCCCGTCAGGCTCCCCGGCTACTCCCCTTCGCCCCACTCGGCCGCCGGCCGCGCGCGGCAGGGGGGCGTGAGCGGCCCCAAGCCCGACTGGCTGCGGATCAAGGTCGAGACCGGCCCCGGCTACAACCGCGTGCGGCGCCTGATGCGCGAACTCTCGCTCCACACGGTCTGCGAGGAAGCGCGCTGCCCCAACGTCTTCGAGTGCTGGACCCGCGGCACGGCGACGATCATGGTCCTGGGCGACGTCTGCACCCGGCGCTGCGGCTTCTGCGCGGTGGCGACCGGCCGGCCCCCCGCGCCGCCCGACCCGGCCGAGCCGGAGAACGTCGCGCGCGCCGCCGCCGAGCTGGGCCTGAAGCACGTCGTGATCACCTCGGTCGACCGCGACGACCTGCCCGATGGCGGCGCGGCCCACTTCGCCGCGGTCGTGCGCGCGCTTCACGCCGCGCTGCCGGAGTGCGCGGTCGAGGTCCTGACCCCGGACTTCAAGCAGGACCCGGAGCGGGCGCTGGAGCTGGTCCTGGCCGAGCGGCCGGCGATCTTCTCGCACAACATCGAGACCGTGCCGGAACTGTACCGCGTCGCGCGGCCCGGCTCGCGCTTCGAGCACTCGCTCGACCTGCTGCGGCGGGCCTCGGCGCGCAAGGCGGCGTTCGGCGGCCGGACCAAGACCGCGATCATGCTCGGGCTGGGCGAAACCGACGCCCAGGTCCACGACACGATGCGCGCGGTCCGCGAGGCCGGTGTCGACATCATGGCGATGGGCCAGTACCTCCGCCCCACCGCGGAGCACCTGCCGGTCCAGCGCTACGTCTCGCCCGCGGAATTCGCGCGCTTCCGCGACTTCGGCCTGGGGCTGGGGTTCGCGCACGTCGAAGCGGGACCGCTGGTGCGGTCCAGCTACCACGCCGAGGAACAGGCGAGTAGCCGACAGGATCGCGCCGAACCGCCGGCGGACGGCTCACTCTCCGGCTAACTGTGCTGTAATCCGCCAGGCCGCCAGGCTCCGCGACGGCGAGCCTCGCCCGTAAGTGCCGCGCGCAGGTTCCTGACTTCATTGTCGCGAGATCAGTTGTCGCGGGCCGTCGTCCATGGCTGTTTCGTGATTGACTGCACTCCTCTTTCGGCGTATCGCTCACTGCAGCAAGGGGGAGTGATAGGGGAGACGCCATGCTCAATCGAGTACCCGCGCGGGGCTGCCTGCTCGTGGTCGGTCTGCTGGTGGCGCTCGCCACGTCGGCGCCCACGGGGGTCACGGGGGTTCCTGTCGAGTTGCGAGTCGTCCGCGGGCCGGGGCCCGGTGAGATCACGCTCGAGTGGTTCGGCGGAACGAGTCCATCCAGGGTCTACCGTTCGACCTCTCCG
>CAYZDB010000491.1:0-1656 GCA_964476985.1 uncultured Acidobacteriota bacterium
CGCCCCAGTTCTGGCTGGCGGGCATCGAGATCATCGTCATCAACATCCTGTTGTCGGGAGACAACGCGGTGGTGATCGCGCTCGCGTGCCGCAACCTGCCTCCGCACCAGCGGCGCTGGGGCGTCGTCTGGGGGGCGGGCGGCGCCATCCTGCTGCGGATCGTCCTCACGTTCTTCGCGATCAGCCTGCTCGACCTGCCGTGGCTCAAGATCGTCGGCGGGCTCCTGCTGCTGTGGATCGGCGTCAAGCTCATCGCCGACGACGGGGGTGAGGGGCACCAGGTCACGGCCAGCAACCAGCTGTTCTCCGCGGTGCGGACGATCGTCGTCGCGGACCTCGTGATGAGCCTCGACAACGTGATCGGCGTGGCGGCCGCGGCGAAGGGCAGCCTGGTGCTGCTGGTGTTCGGTCTCGTCGTGTCGATCCCGCTCGTGATCGTCGGCAGCCAGCTCATCATGAAGGCGATCGAGCGCTTCCCGATGCTCGTGATGGCGGGCGGCGGACTGCTGGGCTACGTCGCGGGGGAGATGGCCGTCACCGACAACGCGGTGTCGGGCTGGATCGAGGCCCACGCCCACTGGCTGCACTGGGCGCTGCCGGTCGGCTGCATCCTGCTCGTCATCGGCGTGGCCCGGATCGTCCAGATGCGGGCCGCGGCCCGTGCCGGCGGGCCGCCGGCGTGAGCGGGAGGGTGGCGGATCCGGAAGGCGCGTCCCGACGAGGCTCCCGGGGGCGGCTCGCGGTCGCCCGGGGGAGGAAACGGCGTACGCTCGCCTCCGGCCGCGCGCTCTCGTACACTCGCTCCCCGTGGCCGCCCGAGTCCGTCCCCGGGCCGTCCTTGCGCCCCCCGCCCCCATGACCCCCGCCCCCCGCCCCCGCCGATGAGCGAACGCGTCGACCTCGATGTCGCGTCCCTGTCGCATCCGGGGATGGTCCGTTCGCACAACGAGGACTCGGTCTTCGTCGACTCGGCGGCGGGCATCGCGGTGCTGGCCGACGGCATGGGCGGCTACAACGCCGGCGAGGTCGCGAGCGGCATCGCGGTCAGCGTCGTGTCGGCCGGCATGCTCCCCGAGCTCTCGTCCGGGCGCGAGCTGTCGAAGGTCGACATCCAGAGCGGGCTGTCGCACGCCGCGCTGCTGCTGCAGCAGCAGATCGCCGCGGCCAACAAGGGCATCTACGACGCGGCGCAGGCGCGGCCCGAGTGCGCCGGCATGGGCACGACGATCGTCGCCGCCGTGTTCTTCGGCAACCGGGTGTCGATCGGCCACATCGGGGATTCGCGCTGCTACCGGCTGCGCGGCGAGAAGTTCGAGCAGCTGACCCACGACCACTCGCTCCTGCAGGAGCAGATCGACAGCGGCCAGATCACCGCCGAGCAGGCCAGGTACTCGCTCAACAAGAACCTCGTGACCCGTGCGCTGGGCATCGAGGCGATCGTCCCGGCCGACATCTCCGAATACCGGCTCGAGCCCAACGACATCTACCTGCTGTGCTCGGACGGGCTGACCGACATGGTCGACCCCGAGGTCGTGCAGGGGGTCGTCGACGACAAGCGCACCGAGCTTCCGCAGGCGGCGGCCGAGCTGATCGACCTCGCGAACCAGAACGGCGGGCGCGACAACGTCTCGGTGATCCTGGTGCGCGTGCCGCCCG
>CAYZDB010000492.1:0-1648 GCA_964476985.1 uncultured Acidobacteriota bacterium
CGCCCTGATCCTGACGCCGGGGGACGAGCTGGAACTGCCGGCCTTCGAGTCGCCGTCCCCCGCCGCGGCCCCGACGGACGGCGGCACGACTTTCGAGGCCCGGATGCGCGCGGTGCTGGCCGAGGCGCTCGAGGCGAGCGGCGGGCGGATCTACGGGCCCGACGGCGCGGCGGCGCGGCTGGACCTGCCGCCGACCACGCTCCAGGCCAAGCTGCGCAGGTACGGACTGAAGAACCCCGGGCGCCCGGCCGAACGGAGGCACGCGCGATGAACGACGACTCGAACGCCGAGGACCTGAACGCCCTCGTCCGGCAGCTGAACCAGATGGCGCGGGGCGAGCCGACCCACGCCGACGAGTCGGGCGAGGAGGCGGGCGGCGCGGGCGGCGCGCCGGTCGAGCTGCCGCCCCTGCCTCGCGCGGCCCCGGCCGCGGCCGGCGAGCGCCGCGACTGGCGGGTCGGACCGGTGACCGAGGAAGGGCGCGAGCGCGCCCACGCCCTGCTGACGATGGCCCGCGCCGCGGGGGCGACCGACCTGTTCCTGATCGCGGGGGCGCCCCCCGCGATCCGGCGGCACGGCGACCTCGAGGCCCTGCCGACCGCCGTGCTGGACGCCCAGGAAGTCGAGCGCCTGGTCTCGGCGCTGGTCCCCGCGCCGCGGCGCGGCGAGCTGGCGCAGCGCGGGGCGATCGACCTGTCGTGGGGGACCTCGGCGACCGGCCGCTTCCGCTGCAACGTCCACCGCGAGAGCGGCGGCTGGGCCGTCGCGGTCCGGCTCTTCCCGCTGACGATCCCGACGCTGGCCGAGTTGAACCTGCCGGCCGAGCTGGCCACGCTGGCCGAACTGCGCCACGGGATCGTGCTGGTGACCGGGCCGACCGGCTCGGGCAAGTCGACGACGCTGGCCGCGCTGCTGGCGCTCGTCACCGGGAAGCGCCGGGCCCACGTGATCACGATCGAGGACCCGATCGAGTACCGGCACGGGGCGGGCGCCGCGCTCGTCGAGCAGATCGAGGTCGGGCGCGACACCCCGTCGTTCGCCGACGCGCTGCGGGCCGCGCTGCGCCAGGACCCCGACGTGATCCTGGTCGGCGAGATGCGCGACCCGGAGACGATCGGGCTGGCGGTCACGGCGGCCGAGACCGGCCACCTGGTCTTCTCGACGCTGCACACGGGCGACGCCGTGCAGTCGGTCAGCCGGATCCTCGACGCCTACCCCCCGGGTCAGCAGGCGTTCGTGCGCTCCCAGCTCGCGGTGGCGCTGGCGGCGGTCGTCAGCCAGCAGCTGATCCCGCGGCGCGACGGCAGCGGGCGCGTCCCGGCGGTCGAGATCCTGATCGGCACCGACGCGGTCCGGAACCTGATCCTGAAGGGCCAGACCGAGCAGATCGCCGGACAGATCGGGATCAGCCGCCAGCGCGGGATGCGGACCTTCGAGGCCAGCCTGGCCGAACTGGTCAAGGCCGGCCACATCGAGCGCGCCGAGGCCCGGGCGCGGGCCCGGCGCCCGCAGGAACTGGAAGCGCTGCTGGGGCCCTGACCCCCCCTCCTACCGGGCGTGCCGATCGGTGGGGGCCGGCCTCCGTGCCGGCCCCTACGGGCAGGGGACGCTGACCGTGCGCGGCGTCCCGTCGCTCCGTTTGCCCAGC
>CAYZDB010000493.1:0-1645 GCA_964476985.1 uncultured Acidobacteriota bacterium
CGCGCCGCCAGGTCCTCGGCGGCCCGGCCGCGCGCGCTGCGTTCGCCGGGCGGGGCCGCGCCCCCCGGCGCGCCGCGATCGGGACCGTCCATCGCGCGCCTCCCGCCCGCGATGATCGCGCCCCGGCGGCGCGCCCGCCCGCGCGGCCCGCACGAGCCGTCCCGCGGCCGGGAGGCTCAGGTCCTGCGCTTGAGCTGCGGACCTTCCCGCGTGTCCTCGATCACGAAGCCGGCGGCCAGGATCGCGTCGCGCAGCCGGTCCGACTCGGCCCAGTTCTTCGCGGCGCGCGCCGCCTGCCGCGCGTCGAGCAGCGCCAGCACCTCGGCCGGCGCGGCCTCGGCCGCCTGCCAGGGCCGGAGCACGCCGAAGACGCGGTCGGCGTCGGCCAGGAAGGCCTCGAAGGCCGCGGCGTCCTCGCGCGAGGCCTCGCCCCGGTCGACCGCGGCGTTGACGTCGCGCACGAGCTGGAAGACCTCCCCCATCGCGCCGCTGACGTTCAGGTCGTCGTCGAGCGCGGCGAAGAACGCCTCGCGCGCCGCCGCGACCCGGGGCGCCAGCCGCGCCTCGCCGCGCTCGGCCGTCGCCAGCCGCGCCAGCCGCTCGGCGGCGTTGTCGATCCGCGACAGCTCGGCCCGCCCCTGCTCCAGCGCCTTCTCCGAGAAGTCGAGCTGGTTGCGGTAGTGGGTCCCGACCAGCAGGTAGCGGATCAGGCGCGGCTCGTGCCCCCGCTCCAGCAGGTCGCGCAGCGTGTAGAAGTTGCCGAGCGACTTCGACATCTTCTCGCCGTTGACGATCAGGTGCGAGCAGTGCATCCAGTGGCGGACGAACGGCTGCCCGGTCGCCCCCTCCGACTGCGCGATCTCGTTCTCGTGGTGCGGGAACTTGTTGTCCACGCCGCCGGTGTGCAGGTCGAACGACTCGCCCAGGTACTTCATCGCCATCGCCGAGCACTCGATGTGCCAGCCCGGCCGCCCCGGGCCCCACGGCGAGTCCCAGGCCGGCTCGCCCGGCTTCTGGGCCTTCCAGAGCACGAAGTCGGACGGGTCGTCCTTCTCGTACTCGTCGGCGTCGACCCGCGCCCCGGCGCGGAGCGAGTCGGGATCGAGCCCCGAGAGCCGGCCGTAGCCCGGGAAGCTGCCGATCCGGTAGTAGACCGAGCCCTCCGAGCGGTAGGTGTGGCCCGCCGCCTCGAGCCGCCGGACCAGCTCGATCATCTCGGGGATGTGCTCGGTGGCGCGCGGGTAGACGTGGGCCGGGAGCAGCCGCAGCGCGCGGGCGTCCTCGAAGAACGCGGCGGTGTAGCGGTCGGTGTACTCGCGCAGCGAGGCCCCGGCCGCGGCGGCCTTGCGGATGATCTTGTCCTCCACGTCGGTGATGTTCATCACGTGGTGGACGGCCAGGCCCCGCGCCTCGAGGTGGCGCCGCAGCAGGTCCTCCCAGGCGTAGGCCCGGAAGTTCCCGATGTGGGCGAAATCGTGGACGGTGGGGCCGCAGGTGTAGAGCCCGACGCGCCCCGGGTCGCGCGGCCGGAACTCCTCGACGGTCCTGGTCAGCGAGTTGTAGAGGCGCATGAGGACCCCATTCTGCCACCCCGAAAAGCGACGCGCCCCGGGGCAGGCCCCGGGGCGCGCTGGGATGGAAGCCC
>CAYZDB010000494.1:0-1644 GCA_964476985.1 uncultured Acidobacteriota bacterium
TCGACGGCGGCGAGGGTGGGCTCCGCGACCGCGCGGGCCACCAGCCGCCACTCGCCGGCCGTGCCGCCGTTCTCGGCGAGCGCGGTCCCCAGCTCCTTCAGGAGCGCGCGGACCTCGTCGTCCTTGCCCCACATCACGCTTGACGGGCCGGTGATGCCGTGGCGCTCGAGACACGAGAAAAGCAGGTGCTCCTTGCGCTTGTAGTGCTTGTCGACGTCCATCAGGCCGGCGAACCGGCGCCGGCACTCCAGCAGCGCCGCGGCGTCGACCGGCGTCTCGTCGCCGGCGCCCTCGGGCGCGAGCGCGGCGAGCGCGGCGCGCAGCGCGCGCACCTGCGCGCCCAGCGCCTCGTTTTCGCGGCGGAAGGTGTCGACCGGGTGGCCGGGCGGAAGCGGCGCGCCGGCCCGCTCGACCAGGATGTCGCGGACGACCTGCGAGTGCAGGTCGCACATCGACATGATCTCCCGGACGGGCACCCCCTCCGCCATCAACTCCTGCTCCATCGCCGCGATCTCGCTCGCGTCGCACTCCCGGACCAGGGTCGTCAGGCGCTCCTTGACCTGCTCCGGGGCCTGGCCCTCGTGGAGGTGGCGGATGATCTCCTTCAGGGTCCGCAGGCGGTGGGCACGGTTGTCGAGAAGCTCGCTCATGGGGGACCTCGTGGCCGGAAAGGGCCGGGACGCGCCGCGTTCCGGGGGCTGGGGGCGAGCCTAGCACCGGGGGCGGCGGGACGCCGGCCCCACGTCCCGACGACGAATTGACCGTCCGCCCGACTTAGTCATCCGTAAGCCCTTGATATCGAGCATCTTCCGGCCTCAAACCCCTTGCTTTTGAACAAGCATAAGTAGATAAAGATGTCCTGAGATCGTGTATGGTGTCGCTGACGGCCGAGTACGCGCTTCGCGCGATCGTCTGCCTGGCCCAGGCCGGGTCGGGCCGCACCGTTCTCGCCCGCGACCTGGCGGTCGAAGCCCGGATCCCGCCCCACTACCTCGCCAAGGTCCTCGCGACGCTGACGCGCGTCCGCCTGCTCGTCGGCACGCGCGGAACGCACGGGGGCTACCGCCTGCAGCGGCCCCCGCACCTGATCCGGCTGGTCGAGGTGGTCGAGCCGTTCGATCGCCGCGAGACGCGTACGATGTGCCTGCTCCGCCCGGACCAGGAGTGCGACGAGTCCGACCCCTGCACCGCGCACGCGGCGTGGAAGCCGGTCAGGCAGTCGCTCGACGAGTTCCTGGAGAACCGCACCGTCGCGGACCTGGCCGGGCTGCCGTCCGCGGACCCGGCCGAGGCCGCGATCGGCACGACACTCCCCTGGCCGCGGGAGAGGTGACGCGATGACGATCCCCGTGAGGCTGCCCGACCTCGAGCACTGGAAGGCGCAGGTCAAGTGCCAGGCCGGCTGCCCGGTCGCGACCGATGCCGGGCGCTACGTCCAGCTGATCGCCGAGGGGCGCGACGAGGAGGCCTTCCTCGTGGCTCGGGCCCCCAACCCGTTCGCCTCGGTCTGCGGCCGGGTCTGCGCCGCGCCCTGCGAGGACGCCTGCCGGCGCGGCGCGATCGACGCCCCGGTCTCGATCCGCGCGCTCAAGCGCTTCGTCACCGAGCGGTACGGCGTCGAGTCGGTCCGGCCCGACACGCAGG
>CAYZDB010000495.1:0-1639 GCA_964476985.1 uncultured Acidobacteriota bacterium
CGGCAGCTGCGCGAGTCGCCGGAGGCCGCGGGGGCGCGGGCATACCTGGCGGAGCGCGGCATCCCGATGGAGGTCGCGGCGGAACTCGGCCTGGGGTTCGCCCCGCGCCGCACCGAGTTCCAGGCGGCGATGGCCGAACTCGGCGTGAAGGAGGACGATCTCGTCACGGCCGGGCTCGTGGTCCGGCGGGAGGACGGCAGCATCGGTCCGCGCTTCCGCAGCCGGCTCCTCTTCCCGATTCACGACCTGCGCGGCCGCGTGGTGGCGTTCGGCGGCCGCCTGCTCGGCCCCGGCGAGCCCAAGTACCTGAACTCGCCGGAGACGCCGATCTTCCACAAGGGCCGGTCGCTCTACAACCTGCACTTCGCCCGGAACGCCATTCGCCGCGAGGAGAGCGCGCTGGTCGTCGAGGGGTACTTCGACGTCCTGCGGCTGGTCCAGGCGGGCATCGAGCATGTCGTGGCCCCCCTCGGCACCGCCCTCACCGGCGACCAGGCGGAGCTGCTCAAGCGCTACACCAAGACGGTGACGCTGCTCTATGACAGCGACCCGGCCGGCCTCCGCGCCACTTTCCGCGCCGGCGACGAGCTGTTGCGGCACGACGTGCGGGTCCGCGTGGCGACCCTGCCGGCCGGCGAGGATCCCGACACGCTCGTCCAGAAGGGCGGGGCGGAGGCGCTGCAGGCGGTCCTCGACGACGCCGTCGACGTGCTCGAGCGGAAGATCCAGATTCTCGAGCGGAAGGGGTGGTTCGAGGGGGTCGAGCACCGGCGCGAGGCACTCGACCGGCTGCTGCCGACGATTCGCGCGGCGAGCAACGCCATCACCCGCGAGCTCTACCTGGGGCGGGTGGCCGAGCGCTCGGGGGTCAGCAAGGAGGTGCTCCTGTCCGAGGTCGCGGCGATGCGCGAACCCCGGGTGCACGCCCCGCCGCCGGAACGGCACCCGGCCCCGGCCGCGCGCGTCCCGGCCCGGCGGGTGAGCCGCATGGGAGGGGTGGCCGAGGTCGAGCTGCTCCGCGTGCTGGTGGCGAGCGACGAATACCGCGCCCGGGCCGCGCACGAAGTGCGGCGCGAGTGGTTCGAGGTGCCGCTCCACCAGGAACTCTTCGACGCTCTCACCGCGGAGCCCCTGGCGTCGGCCTCGGAGCTCGCGGAGCGGCTCCCGCCCCCGGTGATGGCGCTGTGGAGCGAGCTGCGCGAGGCGGGCGGCACGCTGACCGACTCGGTGCTGGACGATCACTACGCCAGCGCATCCGAGGCGCTGGAGTTCCGGCCGCACTGGCGGGAATACCAGAAGTTGACCGACCCGGGCGAGAAGCTGACCCGGAAGAAGGAGCTCGACGCGAAATACGCCCGCGCGCTGCGCAAGGCGATGCAATGGCAAAACCCACGGCCGCGGACGCCGCAGTAACGGCCCCGTGGCTCCGACTCTCAACGAGGACGACAGGATGAATCCCGATCTGGAAAAGTTGCTCGACCTGCAGGACAAGGACCTGGCGCTGCTCGAGGTGGACAGCCGCCTCGACGAGGTGCTGGCGGAGGAGCAGGCCCTCGACGAAGCTGTGGCGTCCGCGGAAGCGGCCATCGGCGTCGCCCAGCGCAGCGTGGCCGAATCGATCCGGCGCCGGATCGAGGTC
>CAYZDB010000496.1:0-1638 GCA_964476985.1 uncultured Acidobacteriota bacterium
CGCCGCCGCCGCCGCCCGCGCCCTCGCTCGGGCGAGAGCAGCTGGACCAGCCGCTCTCGCAGCCGGCGGGTGTCGAGGTCCTGTTCCAGCCGGCCGTCCACCGCGATCGAGACCATCCCGCGCTCCTCCGAGACGACCACCGCGACCGCATCGGTCTCGGAGGTGATCCCCAGCGCGGCGCGGTGCCGCGTGCCGAAGGTGCGGGAGATGTAGGGGTCGGTCGAGAGCGGCAGGAAGGCGCTGGCCGCCTTGACCCGACCCTCGCCGATGATCACCGCGCCGTCGTGCAGCGGCGTCCGCGGCGTGAAGATGTTGACCAGCAGGTCGTAGCTGACCGCGGCGTCGAGCGCGATCCCGGTGTCGGCGTAGCTCTTCAGGCCCTGGGCCCGCTCGAACACGATCAGCGCCCCGGTCCGCGTCGAGGCCATCGAGGAGGCCGCCAGCGCGACCTCGAGGATCGCCGGGTCGCCGACGACCTCCTGCTGCCGCAGCGGCAGGAAGGACAGGGCGCCGAACCGCGCCAGCGCCTGCTTGATCGACGACTGGAACAGCACGATCACGACGAACGGCAGGTAGAAGAGCAGCGTTCCCAGGACCTCGTGAACCGCCTTCAGGGGCACCAGCCCGGAGGGGTCGGTGACGAACCAGAGCACCAGCAGCAGCAGCAGGCCGTACGAGACCTGGACCGCGCGCGTGCGCCGGATCATCAGCAGGACCTGGTAGATGACGAAGGCGAGCAGGACGATGTCGAGCCACGCCAGCGGGTCGCGCAGTTGCTCCAGGCGGAGCGCCTCGACCAGCCGCTGGATCAGCACCCGTCCGTCCCCCGCGCGCGGCGCAACGCCGTCGCCACCGCCAGGGCCTCGCGCGTGGCCCCGACATCGTGGACCCGGAGCACCGCCGCTCCCCGCAGCGCGGCGACGGCCGCCGCCGCCACGCTGCCGGCGAGCCGCGCGGCCGGGTCGCTCACGCCGGTCAGGCGGCCGAGGAACGACTTCCTCGACGCCCCGATCAGCAGCGGGTGCCCGAGGCTGCGCAGCGCGCCGAGCTGGCGGAGGAGCAACTCGTTCCCCTCCGCCGACTTGCCGAAGCCGAGGCCCGGATCGAGCAGGATTCTATCATCCGCGATCCCCGCCCCCCGGGCGCGTCCGGCGGCCGTTTCCAGCGCCGCGGCGACCTCGCCGACCAGGTCCCGGTAGCGCGTCTCGCGCTGCATCGTCGCCGGCTCGCCGCGCATGTGCATCAGCGCGACGGGCACCCCGGCCGCCGCGGCCAGCGGCAGCATCTCGGGATCGGTCCCGGCCGACACGTCGTTGACCAGGTCGGCCCCGGCCTCCAGCGCCCGGCGCGCGACGGCCGCGCGGCGGGTGTCGACCGAAAGGCGGGCGGCGGGAAAGCGCGCCCGCAGCAGGGAGAGCACCGGCACGACGCGCCGCGACTCGGTCTCGGCGTCGATCGGCTCGGCCCCCGGCCGGGTCGACTCGCCGCCGACGTCGAGCAGGTCCGCCCCCTCGCCCAGGCAGCGCTCGGCGCGGGCCAGGGCCGCGGCGGCGTCCTGGAGGAGCCCGCCGTCGGAGAACGAGTCGGGGGTGACGTTGAGGATCGCCATCAGGCGCGGGCGGTCCGAGAAGTCCCAGG
>CAYZDB010000497.1:0-1633 GCA_964476985.1 uncultured Acidobacteriota bacterium
GGGGGTGATCTCCGTGCTGATCGCGCTGGCCGCGGCGCCGGGGGAGGCTGCGCCGGCGCCGGCCGCCCCGGTGCCGGACGCGGCGCCGCCCGCCGCCGGCGGTGGGCCCGTCCCGGTGCGCTGGACGCTCTCCTACCGGTCGGCCTCCGAAGCCGACCTGGACGAGATCCCGCCCGACCTCGCGCTTTACCTCGACGGGCAGCTCCTGGCGCGGGTCCCCGGTTCGAAGGCCGACGACCGGCGGGCGACGATCGCCTTCACGCGGCCGCTTCCGCCCGGGACCGTCTCGATCCGGGCGCTGCTCGAGCGCCACGAAGCGCGCGACGGCGCGTGGCGCTACGAGACCCGCGTCGTCGCCGAGCCGATCGTGCTCGAGATCACGCCCGGGCCCCGGCTCGCGGTGACGATCGAGTACCTCGAGGACTGGCTGGGACTGCCGCGCCCGCCGCTCGCGTGGAGCGTGGCGCGCGACGACGAGGTCGTCGCTGCGCGCGAGCGGCAGGGGGGCGACCCCCGGCGCTGGCCGTGGCTCTGCGAGGACGTCGAGTCGGGCGTCGGACCGCGCGGACCCGACAGCGTCCAGCGCGTGCGGCTCGCCGAATGCGTGCGCTGGGCGTCGCTCTGGGGCGGGGCGGCGGGGATCCCGGCGCGCGAACAGGTGCGGCGCGAGGCCGAGGCCCTGCAGTTCGCCGAGTTCCCGCAGAAGTAGGCGCGCGGCGCGGTCCTACGGGGGCGCGACCGGCACGCGGCCGCGCTCCCAGACGCCGGGGATCGCGCGTGCGCAGCCCAGGCAGCGGCCCGCGGAGTCCAGCGCGACGCGGCGCACCGCGAAACCGCGCCGCTCGACCAGCGTCGCGCCGCAGCCGGGGCAGCGCGTCGACTCGTCCGCCAGGCCCGGGACGTTCCCGGCGTAGACGAAGCGCAGGCCGGCCTCGCGCCCGATCGCGACCGCGCGGGCCAGGTCGCCGGGCGTCGTCGCGCCGCGGTCCTGGAGCCGGTAGGTCGGGCGGAACGCCGTGACGTGCCAGGGAAGGTCGGGGGAGATCCCGGCCAGGAAGCGGGCCATCGCGGAGAGCTGGCCGGGGTCGTCGTTGAAGCCGGGGACGAGCAGCGTGACCACCTCGACCCACAGGCCGCGTGCGACCGCCCCCTCGATCGCGGCGCAGACGTGGGCCAGTACGGCGCCCAGCCGGCGGTAGGCCCGGTCGTCGAAGCTCTTCAGGTCGATCTTGAGCAGGTCGAGGCGGGGCTGCAGGAAGTCGAGCACCTCGGGGGTCGCGTTGCCGTTGCTGACGAACCCCGTGAGCAGCCCGGCGGCGCGGGCCTCGTCGAACACGGCGGCGGCCCACTCGGCGGTGATCAGCGGCTCGTTGTACGTGCTGACCACCGCCGCGGCGCCGGACTGCCGCGCGGCGGCGGCGATCGCGGCCGGCTGCGCGGGAGAGACCGGGACGCCGGCGTACGGGTCGCGCAGCGCCTGCGAGGTGTACCAGTTCTGGCAGAAGCTGCAGTGCATGTCGCAGCCGAGCATGCCGAACGAGAGCGCGACCGAGCCGGGCCGGACGTGGAAGAACGGCTTCTTCTCGATCGGGTCGGGCGTCAGTCCGCCCGCGGTGTAGCCCCACGGGACGAG
>CAYZDB010000498.1:0-1624 GCA_964476985.1 uncultured Acidobacteriota bacterium
CGGGGGAGCTCGATCCGGTGCGGGAAGGCCTCGAGAAACGCCGGCTCGACGCGCACCCCGGCTGCGCCGTCGGGCGGGCCCGAGAACGAGACGACCAGCCCCGGCTCCGAGCGCACGCTGCGCGCCGCGCCGGGGACCGGGAAGCTGCCGGTGCGCAGACCCTCGGCCAGCGAGAGCTGGACCGCGGCAGGCAGCGCCTCGGCCCCCTCGACGTAGAGCGTCCCCTCGTCGGCCAGCGCGATCCGCCCGGCGTCGTCGGGGCCGGCGCCGTCCCCGCCGTAGAGGGCCCGCAGCAGGCGCTCGGGCGGGATGGTCCCGGCGCGCAGGTCGAGGAACGGCCCGTCCGGCCGGGGCCCGTGCAGGGAGAGCCAGCGCGCGGCGAGGCTGCGTCCCGTGCCGCGCTCGCCCCAGAGCAGCGCCGGCCGTCCGTCGGCGGCCCCCGCCAGCCGGGCACGCAGCGCCTCGACCGCGGCCCCGCGGCCGATGAACTCGGCTTCGCGCCGCAGTTCCACCTGCAGCGCGCGGTGCTGCCGCTCGAGCCGCGCGTGGCGCAGCGCGTTGCGCAGCACGAGCAGCACGCGCTCGAGCGAGAGCGGCTTCTCGACGAAGTCGTAAGCGCCGCGCTTGGTCGCCTTGACGGCGGTCTCGATCGTGCCGTGGCCGGAGATCATGATCACCGGGGCCCTGACGCCGCGCTCGCGCATCATCCGCAGCGCCTCGATCCCGTCGACGCCCGGCAGCCAGACGTCCAGGAAGACCGCGTCGGGCGAGCCGGCCAGCGCCTGCTCGACCCCCTCCTCCCCCGACGCGGCGGGGATCACCTCGTACCCCTCGTCCTCGAGGATCTCGGTCATCGAGCGGCGCACCGCGTCCTCGTCGTCGACGACGAGGATCCGGCCGCGGCGGGTGGCGGGCGGGGTCATGGAGTCGTCTCCTCGTCCGCGGCGGCAGCGGCCGCGGCCGGCAATTCGATCACGAATCGGGTACCGCCGCCGGGGTTGTCCTCGGCCCGGATCCGCCCACCGTGGTCGGTCACGATCCGGTGCACGATCGCGAGCCCGAGCCCGGTCCCGCCCGGGCGCCGGGTGAAGCTGGGAAGGAAGAGCTGCTCGCGCGCTCCCTCGGGCAGCCCGGGGCCGTTGTCGGCGACCTCGAGCACGACCGGCCACTGGCCGGGCTGCCGCCGGGTGCGCACCGCGATCGCGCCTCCCGGGCCGAGCAGCGCGACGGCGTTGTCGAGCAGGTTGATCAGCGCGCGGCGCATCGCCTCGGTGTCGACCGCGTGCGGCGGCAGGTCGTCGGCGAACTCGGTCTCGTAGCGGATCTGCGGGTGCGAGGTCCGGTAGAGGGCCAGCGCCTCCTCGGCCACCTTGCCGACGTCGCCGGGCTCGGGGCGGAGCTCCGGCAGCCGGGCGAAGCGCGAGAACTCGTCGACCAGCCCCTTGAGGCTGTCGACCTCGCGCACGATGTTCCCGACCATCTCCTCCAGCACCTCGCCGGCCTCCTCCGGGCTGCGGCGGTAACGGCGCAGCAGCCGCTCGGCGGAGAGCCGGATCGGGGTCAGCGGGTTCTTGATCTCGTGCGCCAGCCGCCGCGCGACCTCCCCCCAGGCGGCGAGCCGCTC
>CAYZDB010000499.1:0-1612 GCA_964476985.1 uncultured Acidobacteriota bacterium
CACGGCTCCCGACGAAGTCGCCGCGCTGGACGCGCGGCTGACGCTGGAGCGGCTGCTCGGTGCGCTGACGGCCGAGCAGCGCGAGATCGTCGCGCTCTACGAGATCGCGGAGTGGAGCGCGGACGAGGTGGCGGCCGCGCTGGGGATCGCGCCGACCACGGTGCGGTCGATCGCGCGCGACGCGCGGCGGCGGCTGGCGCAGGAAGCGCAACGGCTCGCGTCACGCGACCAGGAGGCACGGCGATGAACGGGTCCGAGAACGGACGGAGGCCGCCGGGCGGCGGCGCCTCGAACGGCGACGACCGCTCCGGCGTCGACTTGCTGCGCCGGGCGGTGGAGCGCGTCGCGGCGGAGCTGCCGGAACGGCGCGAGGCGACCGAGGGGGCGGGTGTCCTGGCCGCGCGGTCGATCCGCTCCTCCCGCCGGCGCGCCCTGGCCGCGGCCGCAGCGGTGCTGGTGGCCGTTGCCGGGACCGCCTGGCTGATCGGCACGCGCGGACCGGGCGGCGGCGGCGCGCGCGTCGCGGAGAGCGAACTGCGCGTCGAGCTGTTCCGCGTGCGCGGTCGCGCGGTGCCGGCGACCGTGACCGCACCGGCCGGCGCCGGGTCGGTCCTGGTGATTCCACAGGTCGGGCGGGAGCAGAGACCGCTGGCGCCGCGGGGCGCGGATGCGCCGCGACCGGAGTCGAACGCGCTCCCCGGAGGTGCGTCATGAAGCGGTGGTGCGTCATGAGCCGGTGGTGCTTCGTGAGTCGGAGGTGCTTCGTGAGCCGGAGGTGCTTCGTGAGAATGCCCGTGCTGCTCGTATTGACGGCTGTCGTCCTCGTCGCGACCGGCCTCTCCCTGGCCGGCCCGCCCGACCCGCCGGCCGCGCCGTCGATCGCCTCGGCCGCGCCCTACTACCACCTGCGCGTCGTGCGCGTGACCGGCGCCGAGGCGTCGCGGGGGGCGGCCGTGCGCTGCGACGGCTTCTGCGGCCGGCCGATCGTCGCTCCGGCGGAGGAGGCCTGGGGCACGCCGGCGCAGCTCGATGCGTTGGCGAAGGGGCTGGGAGGCTCGCGCGCCGTGCCCGTCACGGGTTTCATCGTGAAACCCGACCCTGCCGGCACGGCGCGCTTCGAGGCGACGGTCTATCCCGGCGAGACCAGCGTGCTGCTCCGCTTCGCCGGCAAGCCGCCCGCGGACGAGGGGGGCGCGTTCGACCTGTCGCTCGAGCTCCTGCCCCCCGGCGGCGGCGAGGCGCTGGCCGAGGCACGCGTCCTGGCCGCCCCGCAGCGCACGGTCGCGATCGCCGCGCCGTCCCCGCTGGCCGGCGAGTGGCTGGTGCTTGCGGTGACGGCGCTGGCGCCGGCCGAGGCCGAGCGCCGGATCGCCGCCGAGACGCCGATCGAGATCGTCGCGGGCGAGGTGACCCCCCCGAAGCTGATCGACCAGGCCAAGCCGGTCTATCCCGCGGCCGCGCGCAAGGAAGGACGGCAGGGGAAGATCGTCGTGCAGTCGGTGGTCGACGAGGCCGGACACGTGCGCGCGCCGGTCCTGCTGAGCGTGCCGGCCGGATGCGAGGACCTCGCGGCCTCGGTCGTGGACGCGGTGTCGCGCTGGAAGTACGCGCC
>CAYZDB010000500.1:0-1607 GCA_964476985.1 uncultured Acidobacteriota bacterium
GCCGGCCGGGGCCGGCCGGGCGGCGGAGGTCCCGGCCGCCACCCTCCCGCTCGATGCGCTGGAGGCGCGCTTCGCCCGCTGGTTCGACCGGACGATCGCCGACGCCCGGAAGGCCCTGACTGGATAGAATGTCGCCACGATTCCGCGGAGGGACCGCACCTTGTACCGCATCGTCAAGCGCGAGCAGTTCGGGCCGGTGACCTATCTCTGGGACGTGGAGGCCCCGGCCGTCGCCCGGGCCGCCCGCCCGGGCCACTTCCTGATGGTCCGCATCGACGAGACCGGGGAGCGGATCCCGCTGACGGTCGCCGACTTCGACCGCGAGCGGGGCACCGTGACGGTCGTGATCCAGGCCGTCGGCAAGACGACCCGCCAGATGATGGAGCTGCCCGAAGGGGCGGGGCTGCTCGACTTCGTCGGGCCGCTCGGGTTGCCCAGCCACATCGGCACCCCGGGCAAGACCGTCCTGGTCGGCGGCGGCCTCGGCGTCGCGCCGGTCTTCCCCCAGCTGCGGGAGTACAAGCAGAAGGGGAACCACACGATCGCGATCATCGGGTTCCGCAACAAGGACCTGATGTTCTGGGAGGACAAGTTCCGCCGCTACTCGGACGAGCTGGTCGTCACGACCGACGACGGCTCCTACGGGATGAAGGGCTTCGTCACCCACGCGCTGCAGAAGGTGCTCGACGAACACCCCGACGTGAAGGAGGTCGTGGCGATCGGGCCGCTGGTCATGATGCGGGCCTGCGCCGAGGTCACCCGGCCGCGCGGGATCCACACCCTGGTCAGCCTCAACTCGATCATGGTCGACGGGACCGGGATGTGCGGCTCGTGCCGCGTGACGATCGACGACCAGATGGCCTTCGCCTGCGTCGACGGCCCGGACTTCGACGGCCACAAGGTCAACTTCGACGAACTGATGCTGCGGCAGAAGCGCTTCGAGCGCGAGGAGCGCGAGGCGCTCGAGCGCTACACCGCCGAGGCCGCGCGCGTCGCGGCGCTGGGCCTGCCGAAGTCCGACCCGCCGCCGGCGGTCGTCGAGCCGCCGAAGGCGCCGGTCCCCGAGCCGCTCCCCCCCTCGCCGGTCGTCAAGACGATGCGCACCGTCCGGCCGACCCGCACGCCGATGCCCGAGCAGAACGCCGCCGCGCGCGCGAAGAACTTCGAAGAGGTCGCGCTGGGGTTCTCGCTGGACGACGCGCTGGCCGAGGCCGACCGCTGCCTGGGCTGCAAGAAGCCGCGCTGCGTGCCGGGCTGCCCGGTCAGCATCGACATCCCGGGCTTCATCGGCGCCCTGGCACGGCGCGACCTGCGCGAGTCGTACCGAATCCTCAAGGCCTCCAACGCCCTGCCGGCGGTCTGCGGCCGCGTCTGCCCGCAGGAGAGCCAGTGCGAGGCGCCGTGCATCCTCTCCGGCCGGATGGAGCCGGTCGCGATCGGGCGGCTCGAGCGCTTCGTGGCCGACTTCGGGCTGGGACGCGGCTGGGACGAAACCCCCACGACGCCGCCCAGCGGCCGGAAGGCCGCGATCATCGGCTCCGGCCCGGCCGGCCTGGCCTGCGCCGGGGACCTGGTCAAGTACGGCGTCGACGTCACGGTCTTCGAGG
>CAYZDB010000501.1:0-1606 GCA_964476985.1 uncultured Acidobacteriota bacterium
GAGCTACGCCGTCTACCGCGGGCCGGCCCCGGGCTTCCCGGCCGACGCCGCGCACCGCATCGCCAGCGGCGTGACCGCGCTGGCCTACACCGACGCCGGCGCGCCGGACGGACCGCTTCACTACCTGGTCCGCGCCGAGAACGACGAGACCTGCTCGAGCGGGCCGCAGAACGGCGGCGTGACCGACGACAACGCGGTCTACGTGCCGGTGACCAACACCGGGACGCGGCCGCTCCCCGCCGGGATCCCGTCGCTGCGCGTGACGATCGCCGGCGGCGCGCACGTCCACCTGGCCTGGGAGCCGGTGGCCGAGGCGCCGCGCTACCGCGTCTACCGCGCGCTGGCGCCGGAGCCCGGCGGCTTCTCGTCGATCGGCGAGACCGGCGGGACGGCCTTCGACGACCTCGGGCAGGGGGCGGACCTCGAGACCTACTTCTACCTGGTGCGCGGCGTCAACGCCTGCGGCCAGGAAGGCCCCTGAGGGCCGCGGCGTGGCGAAGCGACCGGGCCCGCGACTGGGCCGCGAGCAACTGGTCGGCGGCTGGCGGCTGGTGACCTACGACCACATCGACGTCGCGGGCCGCCGCCGCCCGGCGGCGGCCTGGTTCGACGGGCTCGTCGTCTTCGAGCCGAGCGGGTACCTGACCGTCGTGATCAACCGCGACGCGCCGACCGACCGGCCGCAGGACGGGACGATCGCCTACGGCGCCCGCTACGAGCTGGTCGGCAACACGATCCGCAACGAGGTCCGGGTGGCCAGCGTGCGCCACTGGATCGGCACCGTGCTCGAGCGGACCGCGGTGCTGGACGGCGACCGGATCACCTTCACCACCGCGCCGTCGGAGTCCGGTCACTACGAGCTGGTCTGGGAACGGCTGTAGGGGCCGGCCCCCGTGCCGGCCCGAACCGCTCGCCGCGCACATCGGGCCGGGACGGAGCCCGGCCTCTACGGGCCGACGCGGAAGAACGCGGCGGCGAGCAGGCCGGGGGGGCGGGCCGCGCCCGCGTCCTCCCCACCGAACATCGAGCTCGCGGTCGACTCCGGATCGGCCGCGGCATCGACGACCGCGAAGGTGTAGCGCCCGTCGGCCAGCGTGTACTCCGGGATCGCCAGCCGGGCCTGCGTGCAGAAGCTCCCCGACCCCTCCGGCTCGGCCAGCGTGAGCGCCGTCTCCGGCAGCGGCTGGATCGAGCGCGCGCCGTCGGTCCCGGTCGCGACCAAGAGGTGCCGCACGCTCTTCCGCGCCGCCGCCCGGTCCGGCCCGCACAGCACGTAGCTCAGCGAGATCCGGTCGCCGGCGTCGGCCGGCCGCTGCTCGTCGACCACCCGGAAGGCGCTGCGCCCGCTCTCGCGCTTCGCGCTGGTCATCCCGGGACGCCAGACCAGGTCGAGCCCCGACGCGGCCTCGACCCGGGCCGCCATCGCGGCCCACGCGTCACGGCCCCCCTTGCGGAACATGACCGTGCTGCGCCCCGCACCGGCGCTGTCGGCCTCCAGGTCGGTGATCACGCCGCGCGCGACGTGGACGCCGTCCTTGCGGTAGGCGCACGGCACCTCGATCGTGAACCCGGCGCGCGGGTTGGAGGCCGGCATCTTCGGCAGGCG
>CAYZDB010000502.1:0-1595 GCA_964476985.1 uncultured Acidobacteriota bacterium
CCCCGCGCTGGCCGAGCTGGGATTCCTCGAACTCCGCGCCGGAGACCCCGACCGCGCGATGATGCTCGCCGACCGGGGCCTGCTGGCCCACCCCGACGACGGCTGGCTGCGCGAGCTGCGGGGCGAGGCGCTCTACCGCGACGGCCGGCTGGCCGACGCGCTCCCCGAGTACGAAGCCGCGGTCGCCGCGCGGCCGGACGACGCCGCTCTCGCCAAGCGCGTGGAGAAGCTCAAGCGCGAGCTGGCGGCCGAGGGGGGCTACGACCGCTCGCTGACCGCGCACTTCACGCTGTCCTTCGACGGCACGCGCGACGAGGCGGCGGGCCGGCTGGTGCTCGAGGCGCTCGAGGAGTCCTACGGCGAGCTGTCGAGCGAGCTCTCGGTCTATTCCGCCCGCCCGATCCCGGTCGTGCTGTACACGAAGGAGCAGTTCCACGACACGACCGAGACCGGGCGCGAGGTCGCGGGGCTGTTCGACGGCAAGATCCGCCTGCCGGTCGGAGGGATCACCGCCTCCTCGCCGGAGCTGGTGCGCGTGGCGCGCCACGAGCTGGTCCACGCGCTGATCGCGGCCAAGGGGCCGGGGGGCGTGCCGCGCTGGCTGCACGAGGGGCTGGCCCAGCTGCTCGAGCCGCGCGACCCGGCGCGCGCCGTCGCCGGCGTGCGCGCGGCGTGGAAAGCGGCCGGCCGGCCCGGCATCGACCCGTTCAGCTACCCGACCGCGCTCTCCTTCACGGCCTGGCTCGACGAGGGCCACGGCCGCGCGCGGCTGCTCTGGCTGGTCGACCTGCTGGCCGGCGGCACGCGAGAGGACGAGGCCTTTGACGAAGCGTTCGGCGCCCCGCGCGACGAGCTGGTCTCGGCCTGGGTCCGGTCGCTGGGCGGCGACCGGTGAAGATCCCGCCCGAGGGGCGGCTGGCCGCGACGCCGCTCGAGACGCTGCTGGGGATGCTGGGCGCGGTGCGCGCGACCGGCGTCGTCGACCTCCGGCGCAAGAAGCTGGTGCGGCGGCTCGTGCTCGACCAGGGGGTGATCCGCGCGATCCTCTCCAACGCGACCGAGGACCGCCTGCTCGAGTGGCTGCTCTCGCGCGGCGAGCTGGCCGAACTGGACAAGGACCGGCTCGACGCGCTGCGCGCGGCGCTCGGGGCCCAGCCGCTGGCCGCGGGGTTCCTGGTCGCCCACGGAGCGCTCGCGGCCGAGCGCGCGCAGGCGCTGCTGATGGCCCACGCCGGCGAGCTCCTGGCCGACGCGGCCGGCGCCCCCGACACGACGTTCGAGGTCCGCGCCGGCAAGCTCGACCTGGGCCCGGAGCCGGCCGTCGGCTGGCCGGCGGCGGCGGCGGCGGTGCTGCTGGCGCGCGGGCGGGCCCGGGCGCGGGGCCCCGCGATGCCGGCCCGGGTCGCCGCCGCGATCGATCCGGCCGACGCGGCGTTCATCGAGACGCTCGGCCTCACCGACGACGAGCGCACCGTGCTGGCCGCGCTGGCCCAGCCGCTCGGCGTGACCGAGCTGGCCGCTCGCGCGGCGCCGGTCCCGGCCGCGGCCGCGCGCGCCGCCCTGGAGCTGCTCGTCCGCGCCGGACTGGTCGAGGC
>CAYZDB010000503.1:0-1589 GCA_964476985.1 uncultured Acidobacteriota bacterium
TGCAGGCCTGGGTGCCCGAGTAGTCGAACTCGCAGGCCTGGCCGATCACGATCGGCCCGGACCCGATCACGAGCACCTTGCGCACGTCGTCGCGGCGCGGCATGGGCCGTCCCTCCCCGGTTCCGGTCGCGGCCGCGGGCGAGCCGGGACGCGCCGCCGGATTCTGGCACCATCGGGCAGAAAAAGGGCCGCCCTGCGGCGGCCCTCGTCAGTCTCGCGCGCCGGCGCTCACTCCGCGCCGGCCGTCTTCTTCTTGCGGCCGCCGGTGATCCGCTTGGCCAGCCCGGCCAGGCCGCCTTCCTTCTTCGACTCGGCCGGCTCGGAGGAGCGGACTTCCTTCTCCTTGCGGACCACCAGCTCGACGATCGCCATCTCGGCCGCATCGCCGCGCCGCGGCATCGTCCGCAGCACCCGGGTGTAGCCGCCCGGCCGGCCCGAGAAGCGCGGCGCGACCTCGTCGAACAGCCGCTTGACCAGGTCCCGGTCGTGCAGGTCCCGGGCCACCATCCGGCGCGAGTGGACCGTGTCCTGCTGCGCCTTGGCGATCAGGCGCTCCGCGTAGGGGCGCAGCTCCTTCGCCTTGCCCATCGTCGTCGTGATCCGCTCGTGCTCGATCAGCGCGGCGGCGAGGTTGCGCAGGGTGGCGATGCGATGCTCGCTCGTCCGGCCCAGTTTGCGGTTGGCGCAGCGGTGTCTCATGGGATCCTTCCTTCGCTCCGGCTCAGCGCTGGCCGGCGGCGCGGCCGTCGAGCCGCATGCCGAGGGACAGCTTCATGTCGGCCAGCAGCTCCTTGATCTCGTTGAGCGACTTGCGGCCGAAGTTCTTCGTCTTGAGCAGCTCGGGCTCGGTACGCTGGACGAGGTCCCTCACGTACTCGATCCCGGCGTTGCGCAGGCAGTTGTAGGACCGGACCGAGAGCTCCAGCTCGTCGATCGACCGGTCGAGGTACTCCAGCACCTTGGCGTCGCCGATGTCGACCGGCTCGGCCGGGATCTCCAGCGTGTCCTCGAAGTTCACGAAGATCGAGAGGTGGTCGCGCAGCAGCCGGGCCGCCGTCGAGACCGCGTCCTGGGCCGTGATCGAGCCGTCGGTCCAGACGTCGAGGATCAGCTTGTCGAAGTCGGTCGAGCGGCCGACGCGGGCCGGCTCGATCGCGAAGTTCACCCGCCGCACCGGCGAGTGGACCGAGTCGATCGGGATGTAGCCCAGCGCCAGGTCCTCGTCCATGTTCTGGTCGGCCGGAACGTAGCCGCGGCCCGGCTTGATCCGCAGCTCCATCTCGAGCGCCCCCTCGTCCGACAGGGTCGCGATCACCGCCGACGGGTCGAGGACCTCGACGTTCGAGTTGGTTTCGATGTCGCCGGCCGTCACGGTGCGCGGGCCCTTGACGTTGATCCGGACGGTCTCGGTGCGCGGAACGTGGAGCTTCACCGCGACCTTCTTCAGGTTCAGGATGACGTCGGTGACGTCCTCGATCACGCCCGAGAGCGACGAGAACTCGTGCAGCACGCCCTCGATCTTGACCGCCGTGATCGCCGCCCCCTCGACCTACGAGAGCAGGATCCGGCGCAGCGCGTTGCCGATCGTG
>CAYZDB010000504.1:0-1318 GCA_964476985.1 uncultured Acidobacteriota bacterium
GCTCGGGCCCCGTCGCGTCGGGGCGCTCGTCGCTCACGGCCCCTCCGTCCCGGCCAGCGCCGCGACCGCGTCGGGCGCGATCGGCACGCCGCGGGTCAGGACCTCGGCGCCGTCCGCGGTCACGACGACGTCGTCCTCGAGGCGGATCCCGAGCCCGGCGAACTCCGGCGGGACGCCTTCGGTGCCCGGCGCCAGGTAGAGACCCGGCTCGACCGTGAAGCCCATCCCCGGCACCAGCGGCCGCGGCGCACCGGCGGCGTGCGTGCGGCCGACGTCGTGCACGTCCATCCCCAGCCAGTGCGAGGTCCGGTGCATGAAGAAGCGCCGGTAGGCGCGGGTCTCGAGCAGCAGCTCGTGCGGGCCGGACAGCAGCCCCAGCTCGACCAGCCCGCGGACCAGCACCGCGAGCGCCGCGTCGTGCACGGCCTGCAGCGTGGCGCCGGGGCGGACCGCCGCGATCGCGGCCTCCTCGGCCTCCAGCACGATCTCGTAGACCGCGCGCTGCGCCGGCGCGAAGCGGCCGCCCGCCGGCACGGTGCGCGAGATGTCGCCGTTGTAGAGCGCGCACTCGGCCCCGGCGTCGATCAGCACCAGCTCGTCCGCGCCGATCTCCCCCCGGTTGTCGGTGTAGTGCAGGCAGCAGGCGTGGGCGCCGGCGGCGACGATCGTCGGGAAGGCCGGGCCGCTCGCGCCGTGCTCCAGGAACGCCCGCTCCACCGCGGCCTGCACCTGGGCCTCGCGCCGGCCCGGCGCGACGCGCGCGATCCCGGCGGCCACGCCCCGCGCCGTGACCTCCGCCGCCCGCCGCAGCGCGGCCAGCTCGCCCGCCGACTTGACCAGCCGCAGCTCGTGCAGCAGTTCGGAGGGCAGGACGATCGCACCCGGCGCGCGGCGCCCCTGCGATTCCTTGAGCGCCAGCTCGCCGAGCGCGCGCTGCACCGCCTGGTCGAGCGCCGCGCTCTTCCACGGCGCAAAGTGCAGCCGCTCGGCGCCGTCCAGCAGCTCGGGGAGCTGCAGGGGCAGCTCGCCCAGCGGGAAGGCGCGGTCGGCGCCGTAACCCGCGACGGCCCCTTCCGGCCCGACCCGCGGCCCGGTCCAGGCCTCGCGCTCCGGCTCGCGCGGGCGCACGAAGAGCGTGAACGGCTGCTCCGCCCCGCCGCGCAGCACCAGCACGGCGCCCGGCTCGGCCAGCCCGGTCAGCCAGAAGAAGTCGCTGTCGACGCGGAAGCGGTGCTCGACGTCGCGCGCGTAGATCACCGGCGTGCCGGCCCCGACCACCAGCGCGTCGCAGCCGAGCGCGGCCAGCACGCGCGCGCGG
>CAYZDB010000504.1:1328-1577 GCA_964476985.1 uncultured Acidobacteriota bacterium
AGGAAGCCCCGCTCGGGCGGAGGGGTCGCGCTCGTCGCTCATCGGGGCCTCGGGGGTCAGGTGCGGGAGATCGTGTCGGGTAGCTCGTTGCGGTCGTCCGGCCGCGGGGGAAAGTACCGGGCCAGGGCTTCGCCCGCCAGATCGATCCCGGCGACCAGCCCCTCGGCGAACCGCCCCTCGCCGAAGTGGCGCTGGACCCGTCCGACGACCTCGTCCCAGAAGCCGGGAGGCACCGCCTCGTCGATCCCG
>CAYZDB010000505.1:0-1564 GCA_964476985.1 uncultured Acidobacteriota bacterium
TCGAACGCGCGCTGGCGCGTCACCGCCTCGTAGAGGATGCAGCCGAACGAGAAGATGTCGGAGCGGTGATCGACCGACTTGCCCTGGACCTGCTCCGGCGACATGTAGCCGACCGTCCCCATCACCGTTCCCGCGCCCGTGTGGGCGCCGGTCCGGGTGGGTGCGACGCTCGCCTGCTCGTCCGCCGGCCTGGACTCCATCAGCTTCGCGAGGCCGAAGTCGAGCACCTTCGCGAAGCCGTCCCGCGTGACCATGATGTTCCCGGGCTTGAGGTCGCGGTGGACGATTCCCGCCCCGTGGGCCTTGGCGATGCCGTCCGCCGCCTGCGCGAGGAAACCGAGCAGGCGCCGCAGGTCCACCTTGTCGGCGTGGATCGACTCCGCCAGGGTGTGCCCGTCGATCCGCTCCATCGCGATGTAGTGGATCGCGTCCTTCTCCTCTCCGTCGCGCACGATCACGCCCGACCCGATCTCGTAGATCGTGACGATGCTCGGGTGGTTCAGCGACGACGCGGCCTTGGCCTCGATGACGAAGCGCCGGAGCCGCTCCTCGTTGCGGACGAGCTGTGGCGGCAGCACCTTCAGCGCGACGCTGCGCTCGAGGGTGAGATCCTGGGCGAGATAGACCTCGCCCATGCCTCCGGTTCCCAGCGCGCCCACGATCCGATAGTGGGAGATCCCGTCCCCGGCTGCGAGAGTGTGCTCCATGGCGGCGAATCCTAGCAGACTCCCCGGATTCGAGCCGAAGCGAGGCCGAGCAGGCGGTCCTAAGGGCCCCCCGCCCCTTGGATCTCAAGTTCGATCCGCGCGACCTCCTTCCACGGCACGTACTCAGGCTGCGCACGCCCCTCCGGGAAGACCAGCAAGCCGGCGTTCCTCTCCCCCAGGTCGCCCGCGGGCTCGAACTGCAGTTCCTCGCCGCCATGCAGCGACACCCGGGCGCGCTCGTCGCCGGCCCCACCTCCGCCGGCTGGCACGATCGACGCGATCAACCCGAACGGGATCGTGTAGTCGACGCCCCCCGACGGGGCATCGAGCGTCTCCGTGGACTCGCTCTCGTCGAGGTCGTAGACCAGGCGGCCGACGAGTCGGGCGCCGGCGCGCGTGGTGACGGTGCCCGTGAGCGGGCGCCCCGGCGGGAAGTCGCCGTAGGCGGGGCCGCTGCCGGCCGGGCCGAAGTCGGCGCGCTCGAAGGCGTCCCACGGGATCAGCACGCGGCCGTAGCGCCGGTCGTCGACGTAGATTCCGCGGTTGTCGTCCCCGACGTCGGACGTCCCGGAGAGCGCCAGCTCGCGGCCGTCCAGCAGCGTCACCAGCGCGCCGTCGGGCGGGCGGCGTGCGATCGACCGGATCGTGTCGAAGCGAACACCGACGCGGCCCTCCGTGGCGTCGCCGTCCAGGCTGTCGGTGCCGAGGCACTCCTCGCGGTCCCACTGCACGAAGCCGGTGAAGTCGCCCTGCGCCGTGCGCACGGTGCCGTGCAGGCGGTAGGGGGCGGGACCGGTTGCGGGCGCGGGGAGCAGCTCGATCGAGCGGATCTGCAGGCTGTCGAGGTCGACGACGCC
>CAYZDB010000506.1:0-1561 GCA_964476985.1 uncultured Acidobacteriota bacterium
TAGCCTTCGCGGACGCGGTCGAGGTCGTCGTTCGCCGGATCGTCATACGCACCGGTGTACGCGTAGTTGACGAACGGCGTCGGGTTGTTCTCGTCCATCGAGACGACGCCGTCCGTGCAGCTGTAGTCCGGCGTGACGATGCCGGCGCCGCCGGCGGTCGGGATGACGGCCGCGACCCAGACGTCCTTCGCCGACAGGTACAGGTTGAAGTCGAGGACTTCGCGGCTGTTCTTGCCTTCGAGGAAGCGGACCTTGACGGCCTTCGCCGACGCCGTCGAGTTGACGACCGACAGCAGGGAGTTGTAGGCGTTGCCGGCGGACGGCTCGCGCACCGTGTAGTACGGGTACAGGAGCACGTTGCCCAGGCCGTCGGCGTTGAGCGCGACCGCCTGCGCGGTGCCCGCTGCCAGGGCGCTCACACCCGCGACGGCGAGGTACAGCGAATTCTTCTTGAAGGTGTTCATGGTGGGTGATGACTCCTCTGTTTGCTATTTAAGTGATCACTTCGGAACCAACAGCGCGTCAATGTTATGCCAAGCGTCTCCTGAATGGCAATCGGAATGTTCCGCCCCGTGCGCCTTCCTGTTGGAAATCTGCAACGGGGCTGCTTCTCAGACCGTCGGGAACACGTAAAACACCTTGCCGCGCTCGATCACCCAGGTCTCGGTGATCGGCGTCGTGACACCCTTCATCAGGCGGTGGTCGTAGGTGAGCTTCGCCTTGACCCGGCAGGTCGCCCCCTCGCACGCGGCCTCGTCGATCCGGTACGCCCGGAACGGGACCACGCTCATCCGCTGCTTGAAATTATCCTTTGAAATCACCAGCTTGGAGCCTTCCGACAGGTACTCGTAGGCGGCGTCCAGGTCGCCCCGGACGAGCGCCATCCCGCGCGCCTCGGCCCGCTCGACGAGTTGCACGCGCTTCGCGTCCTCGGGGCTCTCGGCCGTGATCGAGCCGGTGGTCGCGCACGCCGACAACCCCAGGGCCGCGACGGCCCACAGGATGCGACCGCCCGCTATGCGAAAATTCATCAAAACGTCTCCAAACGGCGACACTCGGCGGGAACCCGTCCGCCCCGGCACCACTGCCGAACGCCCCGAGGCGGCGGGCATGCGGGAGAAAGCGTAAGCAAATCGGCACGAATCGTCAATGTCGCCGCGGCCCGACACCAAAAGCGCATGTTTTCGGGAGTTCCGCGCAGGCGGGATGTCGCTTCCGCCCGACACTTGACGGTCCGGGAGGGCCTCCCGGCCCGTCCCGCCGCCGCCACCGGCCCGTTCAGGGCGCCTGCTGCCCTTCCGAAGCAGGAGGCGTGCCGCGCCGCTGGCGCTCGCGCCGCGGCGCGACCGGCGCGGCCCTGGCATCGGCCGGGGGGGCGGCCGCGGGGGCGGGCGTCCCGGACGGGGCGGGCGGCGCGGGGGGCCTCCCCTGGGCCGCCTTGTCCCTGGCGACCTGGTCCTGCGCGGCCTTCGCGGCGGCGACGTCGGCCGCCGCCTTCTGCTGGAGGGCCTTCGCGGCCGCGTATTCCGATGCGGCCTTCTCCTGCGCGGCCTTCGCCGCC
>CAYZDB010000507.1:0-1555 GCA_964476985.1 uncultured Acidobacteriota bacterium
CGAACGCGGCCGCGTCCGGGAAGCGGGCCGCCGGGTCCTTGGCCAGGGCGCGTGCGAAGAACTCGTCGAACGCGGGCGGCAGTTCGGGCGCCAGCTCGCGCAGCGCGGGCGGCGGGTCGTTCACGATCCGGTAGAGGACCGACGACGGGGACGCGCCGGCAAACGGGGTGCGCCCGCAGGCCAGCGTGTACAGCAGCGCCGCCAGCGCGAAGAGGTCCGACCGTTCGTCCGGCGCGCGCCCCGCGACCTGCTCGGGCGCCAGGAAGTCGGGCGCCGCCGGTGCGTCGCCCTCGCGCAGCGCCGGCGCCGCGCCGCCGGGTGCGAGGCCGAAGCCGACCAGCTGCGGGCGGCCGTCGCCGTCGATCACGACGTGTTCCGGACGCAGGTCGCCGTGCCGCAGCCCGGCGCGGTGCGCTGCGCCCAGCACGGCCGCCAGGCGGCGGCCGAGGTCGACCACGTTCCCCGCGGGCAGCGCCACGCCGCGCCCGGTGAACGCCGCCAGGTTCGTCCCCCGCGGCCGTTCCCACGCGAGGTACGGGCCGTCCGCGTCCTCTCCGGCGTCGACGACGCGCGCCGCAACCGGGTGCGCGAAGGCCCGCGCGGCCTGCCAGCCGCGCGCAGCGACCGCCCCGGTCTCCTCGGTCTCCGACGCGGGCAGTCCCGACGCCGCGCGCGGCCGCGCAACCAGCAGCGGGGCGTCGCTGCCCGGGCGGCGCGCGAGGTAGACTCCGCCTGCCGCCGCGCGGTAGCAGAGTTCCAGCACCTCGTAGGGACCGATGCGGGCGCTGCTGCCGGGGCCGGACGCGGAACCGGCGGGATCGTGCGGAGAACCCATGGGGCGGCGGCGCGCTCCTCGCGGCGACGGGGCCGGAAACGGGGATTATGCCCGATCCGGCGCGCGACGCCGCCGCGGTGCGCGCCGTCGGCGGCGCGGGAAGCGGGGGTGGCGAGGGCGATGACGATCGATCGGGTGACGCGAACGCCGGAGATCCGGGACCTCGTCGCGCTCGCGCTGGTCGAGGCCTTCGACGCCGTGCCGACCCCGGAGGGGACGGAGGCGCTGGGCGAGGAGATCGCGGCGGGAGTCGAGCGGCTCGTCGCGCGCCACGCCGGCAAGACCGCGGGCGGGATCGACCTGCTGCAGCCCGCGCGGGTGCTCTACCGCAGCGTCGGAATGGACCCGACGCGCTACCGGCCGAGCCCGGAGGCGCTGCTGCGCCGCCTGCTCAAGGGCGAGCCGTTCCCGCGGATCCACCCCGCCGTCGACCTCGGGAACCTCTGGGCCGTGCTCTCCGGGCTGCCGGTCGGACTCTACGACGCGGACAAGCTGGAACCGGGCCCGATCGAGGCACGCCTCGGCCGCGCCGGGGAAGCGTACGAGGGGATCAACAAGCCGGAGGTCCACCTCGGCGGGCGCCTCGCGCTGGCCGACGCCCGCGGGCCGTTCGGCAACCCCAGCTCGGACTCGCTGCGCACGAGCGTCGGGCCCGGCTCGTCGCACCTGCTCTACGTGATGTTCGCGCCGGCGGGACACGACATCGGCGCGCTCGACCTG
>CAYZDB010000508.1:0-1547 GCA_964476985.1 uncultured Acidobacteriota bacterium
CGCGGTCGACACACACGCCGGGAGTGTCGCTGATGAGAAGCAGTTCCGCGGCCGCGCCGGCCCCGGCCGAGCCTGCGGGGAATGCCTTCCACGTCCACTCCGCTTCGCCAACCGGGAGTGAAGCGCCGGGCGCCGTGCCCCGCCGGGCTGCCCCGGCCGCCCGGGCGGCCGGCCGCCGCCCGTCTTGTTCGGGGGACTCATCGGCGCTCGCCCTCCACCCGGACCGCGCCGCTCACGGCCGCGGCCGCAGCAGGCCGCGCAGGGTATCGCCCAGCGCCGCGCGCTGCGCGTCGATCAGCTGCGCGATCCCCTGGTCTGCCAGGTCGAGCATCTGCACCAGCCGCTCGCGGCCGAAGGGGTGCTCCTCGGCCGTCCCCTGCACCTCGACGTAGCGCCCGCCGCCGGTCCGCACGATGTTGATGTCCACCTCGGCGGCCGCGTCTTCTTCGTAGTCGAGATCCAGCAGCAGGTCACCGGCCACGATCCCGGCCGACACCGCCGCCACCGTGTCGATCAGCGGGTAGCCGTTCAGCACGCGCTGGCCGCGCAGCGCCTCGAACGCCAGCGCCAGCGCCACGCAGGCGCCGGTGATCGACGCGCAGCGCGTCCCGCCGTCGGCCTGCAGCACGTCGCAGTCGACCACGATCGAGCGCTCGCCGAACACCTTGCGGTCGACGACCGCGCGCAGCGAGCGGCCGATCAGGCGCTGGATCTCGTGCGTGCGCCCGGCGGTCTTCCCCTGCCGGTCGCGCGGCATCCGGTCGTGCGTGGCGCGCGGCAGCATCCCGTACTCCGCGGTCACCCAGCCCTCGCCGCGCCCCTGCAGGAAGGGGGGCGTGCGGGCCTCGATCGAGGCGGTGCAGAGCACGTGCGTGTCGCCCGCCTTCACCAGGCACGACCCTTCGGCGTGCCGGTTGACGCCGGGGACGATCTCGAACGGTCGGAGCGCGTCGGGGGCGCGCTGGAAGGAACGGACGCTCACGGAGACCTCGGAGGGCCCGGCCCCGCGGGGCCCGGGCGAACCGGGAGAGTCTATCCGGGAAATCCGGGGCGCGGGCCGCACGCCCCGCCCCGAACCGGTGTAGACAAGGACAGGAGGCGAGCATGGACGACAGCGCCGGCTCCCGGGCCTGTCCGATCGGCGACGCGGCCCCCTGGACGGGAGGCGCGGACGCGGACGCCGCCGGCCGCGCCGACGCCGACCCGCTGGCCGGCCTGGCGGCGGAAGCCGGGCGCGGCCGCGCCGAGGCGGCGGAGCGGCTGTTCGCGGCGCTCCGCCCGCGGCTGACGCGGATCGCGCTGGCCGTCGGCGCCCCTCCCGACGACGTTCCGGACCTGGTGCAGGAGACGCTGGTGGCGGCCCTGCGCGCACTGCCGCGGTTCGATCCGGGGCGCGGGCGGGTCGAGGCCTGGGCCGCGACGATCCTGGTCCGCCGCGTCCGCAACCTGGCGCGCGGGCACCGCCGCATGGCCCGCGCGCTGGCCGCGTTCGGTCGGCCGCGCGCGATGCACACCTCCCGCGAGCGCACGGCTCCCGACGAAGTCGC
>CAYZDB010000509.1:0-1544 GCA_964476985.1 uncultured Acidobacteriota bacterium
CCGCCGGGGTGGCGGGGTCCTCGGGTGGTGGTGGGGGCGGCCCTCGGGGCCGGCCCGGCCCCGCTGTCGGGGGGGGTCGCGCCGGGTAGGCGGCCGGCCCCTCCAGGTTGCGAGATGCACGGTCCTTATCGGGCCGCGCGGAGGGTGGGTCTTCGTCCGGTGAGGCATGAGAAGAGAGCCCGGCCGAATGCTCATCTTGGAAAGGAGAGCGGGGTCGGGTGCACTAAACGGTGACTCGCCGCTGGCTCCCGGCAGCGCCGCGGCTCGGAGCGGGGCGATTTCTGTTCCGTTTCGGGTCGGTTCCAAGGCAGATCCGCGGAGGCGAGCGCCGCCACCAAGCAGCGTTGTGCACCGGAGCTGGCTCTCTGATCCAGGATGAGCATTCGGCTGGGCTCTCTTCGTCATCCTCGCGGGGCCACAGCGGGACCGACCGTCGCTCCGCTGCGCGAGGCCTGGACCGCGTCGTCGGGCCGGCACGGAGGCCGGCCTCTACGGGCCGCGCAGCGGGCGCGCCGCGGGGCGCATCGACCCCCGGCTCGCCGCGGCGGACCCCTACGGCAAGCAGGCGATCCGGATCCCGCGCTCTTCCAGGAAGCGCTTGACGTTGTCGCGCAGGCGGCGCTGGTCGGACTCGCTCATCCACGGGTTGGCGAGGTGCTCGACCACGTCCTCGGGGGTCATGCCGAGCCGGCACCCCTCCTCGACCGCGACCGCGTAGCCCTCGACCTCGGTCCAGCGGTCGACGTAGTCGAAGTGGCGGTCCCAGAGGTCGGCCCCCTCGTGGTGCTGCCGCACGTGCGTCAGCTCGTGCAGCAGGTCGAGGTAGAGGTCGAGGCTGCTGCCGCCGCGGTAGTAGGACTCGGTGAGGACGATGCACGGGACGTCGTCGTCGACCCAGCAGTAGCCGTCCTCCTGCGCGATCTCGACCCGCGTCGTGCGCAGCAGCGCCTCGACCGGGTGGGCCGGCGAGGCGACGCGGGCCAGCGCGGGGCTCTCGGCGGCGCGCGGCAGCAGGTCGAGGTAGGCGTGCATGCCGGGGCCCAGCGTGCGGTTGACCAGCGCGTAGGGCGGGAGGCGGATCTCGTTCGGCACGGGCGAGGTCCTCGTCGCGGGAGGGCGGAAGCCTAGCCGATCCGGGCGCGCGACGCCGCTGCGGCACGGCCGCGCCGCGGCGACCCCCGCTTCGGGCGTAGAATGCCGGCCCGTCGATGCGCCGCCCACGCTGCCCGCTCCCGTTCGCGCCCGTCCTCCTCGCCGCCGCCCTGCTGGCCGCCGGCTGCGGCTCGGCGCGGCGCGAGCTTCCGTCCCTGCCGCAGGCGCCCCCGGCCGCGGCGATCGAGGTCGCCCCCCGGGTCGGCCTCGCCCTCGGCGGGGGCGGGGCGCGCGGCTTCGCCGAGGTCGGGGTGCTGCGCGTGCTGGCCGAGGAGAAGATCCCGGTCGCGGTCGTCGCCGGGACCTCGGTCGGCGCGCTGATCGGCGCGCTCTACGCCGACCGGCCCGACGTCTTCGCGCTGGAGTACGAGGCGCTGGGGATCGAGGAGCAC
>CAYZDB010000510.1:0-1540 GCA_964476985.1 uncultured Acidobacteriota bacterium
CCGCCCGGGGCCGGGCCGCCCCCGGGGTTCGAGGAGTTCGACTTCGGCGGCGGGGCCGGGGGGTTCGAGGAGTTCCTGCGGCAGGCCCAGGATCGGGGGGCGGGAGGCCGCGGCGGAGCCGGCCAGCCGGGTGCCGGCAGCGGCTTCTCCGACTTCTTCGAGGCCCTGTTCGGGGCCGGCTTCGGAGGAGCGGCGCAGGGCGCGCCGGCGGGCGGCGGCCGCGGACGGGGCCGAGGGCGATCCCGCGGGCGGCGGGGGCACGACGTCGAGGGGGAGATCCGGCTCGAGGTGGCCGACCTCGTCGCCGGGGGCCAGCGCAAGTTCACGATGGAGATCCCCGGGGAGGACGGCCAGCCGGAAGTCCGGGACCTGACGATCAACCTGCCGAGGGGAATTCGCCCGGGGCAGACGATCCGGCTGGCCGGGCAGGGCGGGCCGGGGACCGGCGGCGCCCCGAACGGCGACCTGTTCCTGCGGGTCCACCTGCAGCCGGCGGGGGAGTTGCAGGTCGAGGGGGACGACCTGGTGGCCACGATCGACGTCCCGGCGCCGGTGGCGGTCGTGGGGGGCACGGCCCGGGTCCAGACGGCCGAGGGGCCGGTCACGCTGCGGATCGCGCCGGGGACGCAGTCCGGGACGGTGCTGCGGGTCAAGCAGCGGGGCCTGGCGCGCCGCGACGGCTCGCGGGGCGACCTCCGGGCGAGGGTCCGCCTGGTCGTCCCGGAGCACCCCACGCCCGAGCAGAAGCGCCTCTACGAGGAACTGGCGCGCCTCTGAAAACGCTGCCGTCCGGGTTGCCGATCGGCCGGAGCGATCGCAGATACTGGCGACCGCTCGAGGAAAGGCCGGGGCCG
The DNA here is from genome assembly GCA_964476985.1 of uncultured Acidobacteriota bacterium. GTDB lineage: Bacteria > Acidobacteriota > Polarisedimenticolia > J045 > J045 > JALOKP01. The sequence goes on from CAYZDB010000510.1 coordinate 855, forward strand.
CGCGCCCTGGACGGTAAACCCGCACATGCCGATCTCGCTCGACAAGTTCACGGAGAAGGCCCAGGAGGCGCTGCAGGACGCCCAGAAGGAGGCCCTGCGCCGCCACCACCAGCAGTTGGACGACCTGCACCTGCTGGCCGCGCTGCTCCGGCAGGAAGGGGGCCTGGCCGCGCCGCTGCTGCTGAAGGTGGGCGCCGCGCCCGCCCTGCTCGAGCGCCAGGCCGACGAGGCGCTCTCCCGCATCCCTGCCGTCACCGGCGACGGCGCGGCCAGCGTCGCGCTGGGCGCCGGACCGCGCCTCCAGCGGGTCCTGCTCGACGCCGAGGAGCAGGCCAAGGGGCTCAAGGACGAGTACGTCTCGATCGAGCACCTGCTGCTGGCGCTGATGAAGGTCGGCGGCGACGCCGCCCGCGTGCTGCGCAACGCCGGGGTCGGCCCCGACGCCCTGCTCGCCGCGATGAAGGAGGTCCGCGGCAGCCAGCGCGTCACCTCGCAGAACCCCGAGGCGACCTACCAGGCGCTCGAGCGCTACGGCCGCGACCTGACCACGCTGGCCGAGCAGGGAAAGCTCGACCCGGTGATCGGCCGCGACGACGAGATCCGCCGCGTGATCGAGATCCTCTCGCGCCGCACCAAGAACAACCCGGTGCTGATCGGCGAGCCGGGCGTCGGCAAGACCGCGATCG
>CAYZDB010000511.1:0-1536 GCA_964476985.1 uncultured Acidobacteriota bacterium
GTCGCGCGTGGCGCCCGCCGCGCCGGCCAGCGCCGCTGCGCGGGAGCGCAGCGCGTCCCCCTCCAGCTGCTCGCCCAGCACGAAGTAGACCGGGACCTTCTCGCCCGGGGCCGCGGCCTTCAGCACCGCGGGGAGGTCGCCGGTCAGCTTGGCGTCGGCGGGAGGCGGCCCGGCGGCGAACGCGCCGGAGCAGGAGAGAAGCGCTGCGAACACGAAGAGGCCGAGAACCGCTGCCCACCGACGAGCCATGACCGTCCTCCCAATCGCGGCATTGTCGGCGGTATCCCCGCCGATGGATAGGGGCCGGTCTCCGCGGCCCGGCGCGCGAGGTCGTCGGGGGGCCGCTTCGACCTGGAACACCGCGCCGTCGTCCAGCCGGACCGCGGTCAGCGGGCGCCCCATCCAGCAGCCGGTGTCGGTCGCGATCAGGTCCGGGCGGATCCGCAGCCCCAGCGCCGACCAGTGGCCGCAGACGACGGTCAGATCGCGCTCGCGGCGCGTCGGGGCGTCGAACCACGCGATCAGGCCGTCGGGCGCTTCCTCGGGGGGGCCCTTGTAGCGCAGGGCGAGCTCGCCGGTGCGCGAGCCGAGGCAACGGATCCGCAGCAGCGCGGCCAGCGCCAGCTCGCGCCGCTGCGCCACGCCGAGCGGCGCGCCGGGCCGCGGCACCTCCGCGGCGTGGAGCTGCGATGCCAGCTCCGCCACGCCGGGATCCGGTCCCCGCAGCACCCCTTCGAGCTCCCGCGCCGCATCGAGCGCGTCGCGCGCGGTCCAGCCCGGCAGCAGCCCGGCGTGGACCATCAGGAATCGCCCCTCGCGGTGCGCGAGCGGCCGGGCCCGCAGCCACGCCAGCAGCCGGTCGCGGTCCGGCGCCGCGAGCACGGCATCGAGCGTGTCGGATGCGCGCGGACGCGTCGCGCCCAGGGCCCGGCCGACCAGGTGCAGATCGTGGTTCCCCAGCACGACGACCGCACGCTCGCCCAGCCCCATGGCCCAGCGCAGCACGTCGAGCGATGCGGGCCCGCGGTTGACGAGGTCGCCCACCAGCCACAACCGGTCCCGTCCCGGGTCGAACGCGATCCGCGCCAGCAGGCGCTGGAGCGGCTCCCAGCACCCCTGGATGTCGCCGATCGCGTAGACCGCCACCCCGTGCGTCTCCATTCCGCTCGCGGGAACCCCGGATTCAGGCAGTATAGATGGCGCGCGGTCGCGCCCGGCCCGGCCCGATCGACGCCCAGGAGACTCGTGACCGACGATCCCCGCGCCTTCGTGCTCGCCCACTCCCGCCCCACGCCGGTCCCGCTCGTACCGGAAATCGAGATCTACCAGGCTCCCGACTTCGTCGCGCTCTGGGAGCAGCTCTGCCGCTCGGCGCTCGCCGGCCGGCCGGCGCCGGCGCCGCCCTACTGGGCCACCGCGTGGGCCGGCGGCCAGGCCCTCGCGCGCTACCTGATCGATCGGCCCGAGGCGGTCCGCGGTTGCCGCGTGCTCGACTTCGGCTCGGGTTCGGGTGTCGTCGCGATCGCGGCGGCGCAG
>CAYZDB010000512.1:0-1525 GCA_964476985.1 uncultured Acidobacteriota bacterium
ACGGTGGCGTCGTGCAAGGACGCCGGAACGCTCGAGTACGCGGTCGGCCCGACCTTCGCCACCTGGACGGTCGTACCCGACGCGTGGTTCACCGCCAACGGCTTCAACGGCACGGTGAGCACCTGCTGCAGCAACCCGCTGGCCGGAAAGCGCGCCTGGTGCGTGTCGAACGGCTCGGCGCAGCCGGTGACTCTCGACCTGGGAGCGCTCGAGGGGAAGACCGTGCGCCTGCGCTGGCACGAGGGCGAGGACAGCAGCGGGGCCTCGGCCGGGTGGTACGTGGACACCGTCACCGTGCGGGACGCAGCCGTCGGATCGACCTGCGAGACGGGTCACGCCCCGCCCCCGCCGGTCGCGGACAGCGTCCGGTTCACGCGCGGCGCGGGGAACCTGCTCAGCGTGACCTACGACGCGGCGACCTGCAGCGCGCAGAAGGTGGTCGTGCTCTACAACGCGCTCGGCGCCTGGGACGGCTACGCCGGCTGCGCGCAGGCCGACGGCGGCAACGGCGGCTCCACCGTGGTCGACAGCACGGGCCAGGAGAACGCCTGGTACAACCTGGTCTGGACGGCCGGGGAGACGGCGGGACACCCGGGCTACTCGTCGAGCGGACCGCGCGGCTGGACCGTCGGCACGCTCTGCGGCATGAGCGCGGACGACCACGGCCGGGCGGCGTGCCCCTGAGCGGGGCGGCACCCCCGCGCCGCTTCCGCTCCAGGCCCGCGTCAGCGCGCGCCGAGGTGCCGCAACGGATCCGGGACGAACGGGCGCGGCTCGACCGCCCTCCGTTGCCACGAGCTCCCGCTGAGCAGGCAGATCACTCCCGCCGCTGAACCGGCGAGGGCCGCCAGCACGAAGGCCCCTTCCCCGCCGTCCCAGAGCGAAGGCCGGACCCCCGACGGGACCGACTCCGCCTCCACCCGCTCCTCGAAAGCCAGATACGCGAGCGGTGCGACGGGCAGCGAGACCGCGAGCAGGGACCAGCCCAGGAACAGGAGAGACGCGGCGACGGCTCGCTTCTGCCGAACGGTCATGCTCACCCCCCGGGGTGGAAGATACCCCCGGTGGCCGGCGGCGGGAAGGGGGCGCGAAACCCGGCGCGAGCGTTCCGCCACCGCGCGGAGCGGCCCGGCCGGGCCCCCGCTCAGTCCACCCCGGAGATCGCTTTGTTCTGCAGGATCCGGACCACGACCCTCCGGTTCTCGGCCTGGCCCTCCGCCGTCGCATCCGGCGCGACCTGCTTGCTCGTGCCCATAGCACCCGGGGCGAGCATGTTCGTCAGCGGGATCCCCCCTTCCTGCTCGAGGAAGGCCGTCACGTTCGCCGCGCGCTCCGCGCTCAGCTTCTGGTTGAGGGCCGCACTCCCCACCTTGGAAGCGTAGCCCTGCACCGAGAGGACGTAGCCCTTGATCCCCTTGGCCTGCTGGGCGAGCTTGAGAAGCTGGGGCTTGAACTGGGGGTCGATCGCCGTCTGGCCGTTGCCGAACAGCACGGTCACCTCGCCCAGGATGTTGTAGTCGCCCAG
>CAYZDB010000513.1:0-1510 GCA_964476985.1 uncultured Acidobacteriota bacterium
TTCGATCGTGGCCGGGATCTTGTGCGGCTCGGTCGTGCAGAACAGGAAGACGCAGTACGGTGGCGGCTCCTCGAGGATCTTGAGCAGCCCGTTCCAGGCCGCGGTCGAGAGCTGGTGGGCCTCGTCGAGGATGAAGATCCGGTAGCGGTCGCGCGTCGGCGGGTACTGCGCCGCCTCGCGCAGCTCGCGCACGTCGTCGATCCCGGTGTGGGTCGCGGCGTCGAGCTCGAGCACGTCCAGCGCGCGGGCCTCGGCGATCTCGCGGCACGGGGTGCAGGCGTCGCAGCAGTCGGCGGCGGGCCCCTTCTCGCAGTTGAGCGCCTTGGCGAAGACGCGCGCGATCGTCGTCTTCCCGATCCCGCGGGTCCCCGAGAAGATGTAGGCGCTGGCGACGTCCCCCCGGGCGGCGGCGGCCGCGAGCGCCCGGACCGGCGCCTCCTGGCCGAGGACCTCGGCGAAGCGCTGCGGGCGGTAGATCCGGGCCAGCGGCCGACGCGGCACCCCGTCCTCCCCGGGTCGGGAGGGGGTCCGGCCGCGGCCGAACCCCCTCCTTCATAAGGAGGGGCTCACTGGTCCTGCGGCGCACCCGGCGGTCCGTTTACCGCTGCTCCCTTCCGGGCCTGACGGGGTTCACGGGACCGGGTCGCACAGGGGCGAGCCCCACAATGTCGTCCGGCGTCTTCGACCGGTTTTCGGCGGCGGCCGGCGGGGCCGGGCGCGCGCCGGGTGTGGCGGAGAGAGTGGGATTCGAACCCACGGTACGGTTACCCGTACACACGCTTTCCAAGCGTGCTCCTTAAACCACTCGGACATCTCTCCGCGTGGCCGGCGGCGCATTATAGGAGAAAACGGGGACAGCCACCGTAAGTCGGTAAGACGAGGGACGGAAACCGGGGACAGCGACCGTAAGTCGGTAAGGCGACTGCGGATAGACCGACTTACGGACTTACGGTCGCCGTCCCCGGTTTCCGATCAGCGGCGGGCGCGGAAGAACGCGCGCAGCAGTTCGGCCGACTCGTCGGCCAGGAGCCCCCCGGCGATCTCGAAGCGGTGGTTCAGCCCCTGGAAGCCGACGGGGACGCTGGCGAACAGCTTCGTCGCCCCGACCTTGGGATCCCAGGCGGCGTGGACCAGCCGGGCGATCCGCGCGTGGACCATCGCCCCCAGGCACATCAGGCAGGGCTCGAGCGTGACGTAGAGGGTGGAGCCGGGCAGGCGCGCCGCCCCGGCCCGCGCGCCGGCGTCGCGCAGCGCGACGATCTCGGCGTGCGCGGTCGGGTCGGCCGCGGCGACCAGGCGATTCGCCCCTTCGCCGATCACGCCGCCGTCCTGCACCAGGATCGCCCCCACCGGGACCTCGCCCGCGGCGGCGGCGGCGCGCGCCAGGTCCAGCGCGAGCCGCATGAAGCGCAGGTCGTCGGGCGTTCCGGTCACGGGGCGGGCACCTCCCCGGCGATTATCCACGGACTCTTCTGGCGCGGCGGCGGCTGTGCCAAGATCGCCCGGCCCC
>CAYZDB010000514.1:0-1505 GCA_964476985.1 uncultured Acidobacteriota bacterium
CCAGGCGCTTGAGTTCCCACAGCGCCTCGCGGCGCGCCAGGCCGAGGCTCTCGACCGCCCCCTCCTCGGCCAGCGCGGCCAGCGCGCCGCGGGCGAGCCGCGTCGCGCGGACGAAGTCCAGCAGCGATCCAAAACGGCCTGCTGCCCGGCGGGCGGCGACGATCCGCTCGCCGTCCCCTTCCCCCAACCCCTTGATGCAGGAGAGGCCGAGGCGGAAGCCGGGGACGTCGGGCCGGCACGGAGGCCGGCCCCTACGGTTTTCGATGGTGGATTCCCAGTCGCTGGCGTGGACGTCGACCGGCAGGACCGTCACGCCGTGGTGGCGCGCGTCCTCGACGATCGTCGACGGCGCGTAGAACCCCATCGGCTGGGCGTTGAGCAGCGCGCAGGCGAACTCCGCCGGGTAGTGGCGCTTGAGGTACGACGCGGCGTAGCTGATCAGCGCGAAGCTGGCGGCGTGGCTCTCGGGGAAGCCGTACTCGCCGAAGCCGCGGATCTGCGCGAAGACCCGCTCGGCGAACTCCGGCGCGATCCCCTTCGCGACCATCCGCGAGACCAGCCGCTCGTGGTGCTTCTCGATCCGCCCGGTGTGGCGCCAGGCCGCCATGTCGCGCCGCAGCTGGTCGGCCTCGCCCGGGGTGTAGTCGGCCGCGACCACCGCCAGCTTCATCACCTGCTCCTGGAAGAGCGGGATCCCGAGCGTCTTCTCCAGCACCGGGCGCAGGCTCTCGTGCGGGTAGTCGACCGGCTCCTCGCCGCGCCGGCGGCGCAGGTAGGGGTGGACCATCCCGCCGGTGATCGGCCCGGGGCGCACGATGCTGATCTCGATCACCAGGTCGTAGAAGGTGCGCGGCACCAGCCGCGGCAGCATCGCCATCTGGGCCCGGCTCTCGATCTGGAACACGCCGACCGTGTCGCCGCGGCCGATCATCTCGAAGGTCTCCGCGTCCCCGGGCGGGATCGTCGCCATCGACAGTTCGACGCCGCGGTGCTCCTTCAGCAGGCGGAAGATCCGGTCGAGCTGCGCCAGCGCGCCCAGGCCCAGCAGGTCGACCTTGAACAGCCCGAGGTCCTCGATGTCGTTCTTGTCCCACTGGATGACGGTCCGCCCCTCCATCGTCGCGTTCTCGATCGGCACGATCGTCGAGACCGGCTCGTGGCCCAGGAGGAACCCCCCGGGGTGGATCGACAGGTGGCGCGGGAAGTCGAGCGCCTCGTTGGCCAGCTCGAGCAGCTGGCCGTGGACCGGCGAGGCCGGGTCGAGCCCCGCCCCCGAAAGGTGCTCGGGCTTGACCTCGCCCCAGTGCGGCAGCAGCTTGGCCAGCCGGTCGAGCGTCGTCTCCCCCAGCCCCAGCACCTTGCCGAGGTCGCGCACCGCCGAGCGCGGCCGGTAGCGGACCAGGTTGGCGACCATCGCCGCGCGGTCGCGGCCGTATTTCTCGTAGACGTGCTGGATCACCTCCTCGCGCCGCTCGTGCTCGAAATCGACGTCGATGTCGGGCGGC
>CAYZDB010000515.1:0-1503 GCA_964476985.1 uncultured Acidobacteriota bacterium
GGGCCGCGCCGCCCGGTTCCGCGGGCCGCGACGGCCGCGCCCGGCGGCCCTGCGTCGGCCCCGTCGCGGCCCCCGGGGCGCGTACAATGCCGCCGTGCCGATCGAAGACCCGAACGCGGTCGTCCTGCACCGCGAAGACCTGTCCCCCGTCCTCACGATCCTCCGGGTCGCGCCGCGCGGCTGGGAGTTGCCCGACTTCCTGCCCGGCCAGTACGGCACGATCGGCCTGCCGCCCACCGCGCCGCGCGCGCCGGGCTGCGACCCGGACCCCGAGCCGCTGCCGCCCGACAAGCTGATCAAGCGCGCCTACTCGGTGGCCTCGTCGTCCGTGGCCAAGGAGTACCTCGAGTTCTACATCTCGCTCGTCACCTCGGGGACGCTGACGCCGCGGCTCTGGACGCTGCAGTCGGGCTCGCCGATCTGGCTCTCCCCGCGCGTGATCGGGACCTTCACCCTGCGCGAGGTCCCGGCCGGCATGAACCTGGTGCTGATCGCGACCGGGACCGGGCTCGCGCCCTACGTCTCGATGCTCCGGACCGAGCTCGACGTGCGGACCGGGGCGCGCTTCGCGGTGCTGCACGGCGCGCGGCACTCGTGGGACCTGGGGTACCGCTCGGAGCTGACGACGATGCAGCGGCTGGCGAAGAACCTGGCCTACCTGCCGGTGATCTCCGCGCCCGCGGCCGAGCCGGCGCCGTGGTCGGGTCACTGCGGCTACGTCCAGCACCTCTGGGAGCGCGGGCTCGTGGCGGAGGCGTGGGGTGCGGAGCCGCGCCCCGAGGACACGCACGTCTTCCTGTGCGGCAACCCGCGGATGATCGAGACGATGCTGCCGATCCTGGCCGCGCAGGGCTTCCGGGAGCATTCGAAGAAGTCCCCGGGCGAGGTCCACACCGAAAAGTACTGGTAAGCCGGGCCGCTGGCCGGACTGGCCGATTCCCCGCCGCCCGCTAGAATCCGGCGTAAGTTCACCAGTCCGGACAGCGACCGCAGCCCGGAGAGGACCCGCCCGCGTGAGCCAGCCCTCGCACTACGCCGCCGCTTCCGTGGACCTGCGCCGCGTCCTGGCCCGGGCGATCCCCCAGGATGCGCTGCGCGAGCTGCACCGCCCCAGCCCCGCGCTGCACCTGGCGGTCTTCGCCTGGCAGCTGCTGCTGATCGCGGTCGGCGTCGCCGGCGCGGTCCGCTTCGACACCTGGTGGCAGTGGCTGCCGTTCTCGATCCTGCTCGGCTTCACCGCCTTCAACTTCACCGTGATGCTGCACGAGGTCGTGCACGACGCGGTCTTCGTGAAGAAGCAGTCCCGGGCCAACGCGCTGCTCGGCCTGGCCTACGCCTTCCCCTCCGGGATCTCGCGCACGCAGTTCACCAAGTGGCACCTGGACCACCACGCCCAGCTCGGCGACGGCGAGGCCGACCCCAAGCGCCACCACCTGTCGCCCAAGCGCAACGCGCGCTGGTTCAAGGCGCTCTACATGACGCCCGCGCTGTTCTTCATCTACT
>CAYZDB010000516.1:0-1500 GCA_964476985.1 uncultured Acidobacteriota bacterium
CGCCCAGGTCCTGTCGCCGATCCGGATCGGGATCGAGAAGGGCAAGCCGCCGTTCCCCCTGGGCCTGATCACCGGGCAGAAGGTCGGCGGGATGCTGCGCGACTACTCGATCACCGCCGCGGGGATCGAGAGCTTCGACAACCTGCCGATCCCGTTCGCCGCCGTCGCGACCGACCTGGCGACCGGCGAGATGGTGACACTCCGCAAGGGGAGCCTGGCCGAGGCGATGCGGGCCAGCATGTCGGTCCCGGGGGTCTTCACCCCGGTCGAGATCGACGGCCGCTACCTGGTCGACGGCGGGCTGGTGCGGAACCTCCCGGTCGACGTCGTCCGCGCGATGGGGGCGGAGGTCGTGATCGCGGTCGACATCAGCACGCCGCTCGACTCGATCGAGGAGATCCGGACCTTCTTCAACGTGACCGGGCAGATGACCGGGTTCCAGACGCGCAAGAACGTGCTGGAGCAGATCGCCACGCTCGGCCCGCAGGACGTCCTGATCGTGCCCGCGCTGGAGGGGATCAAGTCCGGCAGCTTCGAGCCCGAGAAGCTCGCGCAGGCGGTCGGCTCCGGCGAGGAGGCCGCGCGGGAGAAGGCCGCCGCGCTCGAGCCGCTGCGCGTCTCGGCCGAGGACTACGCCACCTTCCAGAAGCGCCACTTCCGCAACACGACGAGGGTGGTCCAGATCCGCGACGTCGAGGTCTCGAACGACTCGCACCTCGACTCGCGGGTCCTCCTGGCCCGCGTCCGGGTCAAGCCCGACGCGCCGCTCGACCTCGCGCTCCTCAACGCCGACCTGTCCCGGCTCTACGAGCTGGACGCCTTCGAGCTGGTCGACTACCAGCTGATCCCGATCCAGGGCGAACCGAACCGCTTCGACCTCCTGATCCGGGCCAAGGCCAAGACCTGGGCCCGCCACTTCATGCGTTTCGGCCTCAGCCTGGTCTCGGACCTGACCGGCTACGGGGAGTTCACCGCGCTGGGGTCGTACACCATGACCCAGCTCAACGGGCTCGGGGCGGAGTGGCGGAGCTACGCCGGGGTCGGGACCAGGCCCCTGATCGAAACCGAGTTCTACCAGCCGATCGACTACGCCGGTCACTGGTTCTTTTCCGCCGCCACGGGCTGGCGGCGCACCCCCTACCCGGTCGTCACCGGGGACAACCTGATCGTGGACTTCGAGCTCGATCGCGCCGCGGTCAATGTCGACATCGGCCGCCAGTTCGGGCGCTATGCGGAACTCCGCCTCGGCGTCGCGCAGGCCTGGCGCACGGCGAGGCTCCAGACGCTCGAACCGGGAGCGCTCAAGCTCGACAGCAACCCGCTCGCCGCAAGGCTGCGCTTCGAGTGGGACACGCTGGACAACATCAACTTCCCGCGGCACGGCTGGCGGTCGATTCTCGACGGCCAGTACGCCTTCAACGGCGGCGTCGACGACGACTCGTTCCAGACGGCCGAGCTCCAGGTCAACGGCGCGTTCAGCTTCGGCAACAACACGATCCT